>NZ_JBHMCY010000019.1:81726-89485 GCF_042430725.1 Streptomyces cinereospinus
TCGCGGCTCGCGGCTCGCGGCTCGCGGCTCGCGGCTCGCGGCTCGCGGCTCGCGGCTATGGTCCCTATACCGTTTCGCAAGCCGCCTCGCAACCCCTTCGTCCGTCGCTTCTGTCCTCTTCAGCCGTCCATACCGTAAGGCAGCGCGCTGAATCGAGCCTCGTTGGGGCATGAGGCAGGCCGAGAGTGTTGACGGATACTGCAGCGCCACGGCGGTCACCGATGCGCTGCGCGGTGGCACTCCCTGGCTTCAGCGAGCCGCAACCTCTGGAAGCCAGCCTTGCCCAGGTTATCGAGCGTTTCCGCCTCTCCGGTCTGTTCTCCGGCACGCCCGGCGGTGTGGCGTACGGAGCGCAAGGCCTGCTACGCCGACTTCGAAAGGGCGTCTTCGACGAGCTCGATGCCAGCAGGGCGTACGCCGTCATCGTAGACGACGAGATGGGCACTGACGCTGACCTCATGGACATCATCGAGCTGGCGCCCCCGTACCTCGCACGGCGGCTGTCGGCATCAGATGCCGCTGTTTCGTAAGGAGCGGCCTGCCCGCCTGGTCACCTGTCGGTAGAGGGCCAGGCGTGGTGGTGGAGTTCGGCGGCGAGGGTGGTGAAGTGGCGCTGGTCGCGCCAGGCGTCGCGGTTGCCGATGACGAACAGGCGGCGCTTGGCGCGGCTGACGGCGACGTTGAGGAGGTTGGGGCGGGAAGCGGCCCAGGCGCGGGCACCGGGGCGGGCGGGGTCCGTGCCGAGGATCAGGATGACGATGTCGGCTTCCTTGCCCTGGGTGGTGTGGACGGTGCCGATCCGGTCCATGGGGAGCAGACCGCGGCAGACCTGTCGGGCGCCGGCGACGACGGCGCGGAAGGGGCTGATGACGTACACGTGCTTGGCGGGATCGATGCCGTCAGTCGAGGAGAGGCGTTCCAGGATCTGCCGCAGCGCCCGGCCTTCCTCGGGGATCCAGTGGCCTTCCGCCCGGCTGGAGACGACATCCACCCAGGAGCTGGCGGGCGCATAGCGGTAGGGGCCGCGGTCGGGAGTGCCGTTGACCATGAGGCCGTCGTAGGCGATGGCGTTGCTGATGGTGAACATGGGGTCGTCGCAGCGGCGGTGTACGCGCAGTGGTGCGCCGACCCAGACCTCGGTCGAGCCGTCGGGCAGTTCGGCGGGCAGCGTCGTACCGAAGCGGTTGCCGCGGTCGGTCAGTTGCTGGACGGAGGTGCGGCCGGGGACCCATTCCTCATCGACGCCGTAGTCGCGCCGCAACGCCTGCTGGGCGGTCCAGGGAAGGGACACGACCGGTTCCAGCTGGAGGGGGTCGCCGACCACCACGGCGTGCTGGGCGCGCCACATCGCGCCCGCGGCCATCTGGGGAGTGGCCTGTCCGGCTTCGTCGATGAACAGCCAGCCCAGCGCCCCGCGGCCGATGCCGGCGAACACGCGGTCCAGGGAGGCGAAGGTCGTCGACACCACGGGTACGACCAGGAACAGGCTCTGCCAGGCGGCGCGCCGGGCAGGCTCGCCGAGTGTGGCGGGCGCGCCGCCGGTGACCACGTCCATGGCGGCCATGAGATTAGTGCGCATGGTCTTGGCGGTGCAGCGCAGGAACGCCTGGTGCAGGTCAAGGGCGGCGAAGAACAGCTCGGATCGAGCCTGGGTGATCTGCGGGTCGGCCCAGGGAGCGGCCAGCTCCCGGGCGGCGTCGTCCCTCAGCCAGGCATCCTGCGGGACGTGCGCGCCCCAGGCGGCCCGGGCCTCGGACACCGTACGGTCCAGGGCCTGCGCATGCTCGACGACGCGGGTGAGGGACTGCCGCCGTTCGCTGAGTTCGGCGTCGGCCCGGTCGGCGGCCGTGCGCGCCCGGCGTGCGGCCGAGTCGGCCTCCTGCCACGTCTTCTGGGTATCCCGCTCCCGCGCGGCCAGGGCCTGGTCCTCGGTGTGCCAGTCACGGGCGGCCCGGCCGAGGGTGCACACGATGATCCAGAAGCCGGGACGGCGGCCAGCATGCTCACGACGCCGTGCCTCGGCGCTGTCGCACGCCTGCTGGGCCCGGGCCAGAGCCTGTTCGGCGGCCGACACCGTTTCCCGGCGCACTGCCAGCCCTTCGGCGGCCTCGGTGACGGCCCGCTCCGCGGCTTCGACGGCCGCCCGGCCGGCTGGCACGGCGCGGAGGGCGGCGGCTGCCGCGTCCCGTTCGTCCCGCAGCCGCCGCACCTCGGCCAGCGCGGCCTGGAAGCGGTCCCTGGCGTCGCGCCACACACCGGTCTGCGGCGTTGTGGCGTAGGTACGCAGCAACTGGGACAGCCCTTGGCCGCTGTCGCTCCAGGCACCGGGGCGGGCGCGCCGTGCGGTGGCGGGGGCATTCTGGTCGGTGCCCTTCTCCTTGCCGTGCCAGAAGCGGTTGACGAACTCGATGCGATTTTTCCTGCTGCCTAGCCGGGCGGCGACGGCGCCCCATGCCGGGACGCCCTTCAACAGCCGGGTAGCCTGCTCTGCGAAGTAGTCGGCGCCCTCACGCCACTGCGCACCCAGCGCATCACGGGCCGGGATCTCGGTGGAGATGTTCTCCACCGCCCCGTTGTTCGCCGATGCCACCACCATCTCGAAGCCGGTGAACTCCGGCAGCAGCTCGGTGACGGTGCGGGTGTACTCGCCGCTCTTCCACCGGTGGACGGTCTCGGAGAACGCGGCCGACGGCAGCCGCAACTGGGCCAGCCGCACCGCCCGCTCCACGACAAGGTCGGCGATGCTGTCGCGGAGCATCGTGGTCTTACCCGTACCCGGTGGCCCGTTGACGGCGAACAGACCGCCTCGGTTCGCGAGTTCTGCCTTGATGGAGTTCACGGCGAACTGCTGGCTCAGCGCCAGCGGGTGCGCGCTCTCCGCAGGCCAGCGGCCCAGCGGGGTAGCCCGGGGCTCCACCCCGGCCAGCGCCTCCTCCGGCCGCAGACGCAGATCAATGCGCCGCGCAGTGTTCAACTCCGCGCCCGGGGTCAGATACGCCTCAAGCGGTGCGCCGGGCTCGGCCGTGGGCAGCGTCTTGGCCACCCGCTTCAGGTCGTCGGCGATGAAGCTGTTCAGAAAGTCCTGCTGATCGCTGTCCTCGGCCCTGTCCTCCCGAACCGCGATGGTTCGGACCCGCAGGCCGAACGGGCGCAGCGCGTTTTCGACACCCCAGTGCGTCGCCAGGTCGCGGGTGAAGCCGATGAGATCCTTGGCGCGGATGCGCCGGGCGCCTACAGGTGCGTCGGCCTGGTCCTCGCCCTCCTCAATGCCGGCCTGCGGCACCGCCCCGCCGCCCACATCGTTGGCGGCGGACAGCACAGTGCCGATGAACGACTCGTCACCGTCCGCAGCGTGGGCCGTCACTGGTACGGGCGGCTCCCCGAGTTCGGAGGCCCGGGCCAGCCACGGTTGTACGTCTTCCTCGAAGCCGTCCAGCCACCGCCCGCCGCCTGGTCCGGGGCTCAGAGCCCGGCCGGTCGCCCATCCGCATGCGGAGAACACCGGGGAGTCCAGCAAGAGTCGGCCGTCATCGGTGACCGTCAGCGCGAACAGCGCGGTATCGCCGTCCATCCGCCCGTCTACGTCCTCCTCGTCCCGGCCGAAGACCGCCAGCAGCGTGTCGCGGACGTCCGCCAGGGCGAAACAACCTCCGTAGACGATGTGCTGCCAGGCATACCCGGGCTCCAGCGGAAAACTCCGTACGGGATGACCGTCCTCCCAGGGCAAAGCACGGTCCGCCGCGACCTCGTAGACCCGCTCCCGCGACGACACGGCCGGAACCTTCTGGGGGCTGAACAGTTCCACCGCTCGCCAGTACTCGATCACCGCAGCCCGGCGTTCCCGCTCGCCTGTCATCCCACCCCTGACTCCCGTTGGCCACGACCAGCCCAGGCTATAAGCCGGACCGCGCCTCGCGGCTGCCAGGCGGGTTCGGGTATCCGGCCGGTACTGACATTCATCGCCTCGGCCAACGAATGGGCTGCCGTCGTCCGTCGAACCGCGATTGGCTCAGACGAAGATGTGTACGAGCAAGGCCGCCTCGCACACACGGGTGGCCTTCGCTAAGACGGGTCCTGTGTGTTCTGTGTCCCGTCGCGCTGCGGACACACGTGTGTCGGCGGAAGGAGAGGCCGCACGGGCTCCCGCAATCCGTCCGACAGGATCCAACTCCAGCGTCCACTCACACTTTTGTTCTCCTGCCCACTCGCCTCGTAGGAGGTTGCCTTAATCGAGTTGAAGCGCGCATCACGCATGGTCGCCCCGCTACGGTTGGTTTCCAGGCCGGGGCGTGTGGTCGCCCGGTGGGCGGCGCGTGGGAACGGGGAAGCGCAGGATGCTGGAGCTCATATCGCTGGCGACGGTTACGGCAATGCTGGGGACCGTGGGTGCGGGGATGGGTAACGAGGCGGGAAAGAACGCGTACCTGATGATCGGCGGGTTGGCACGTCGGATCGCGGGGCGGGAGGTTCCGGCCCCCGAGCGGCCCGCTGAATGGGAGCAACTGGCCCGGCTGTTGTACGAAGGAGCGTTGCGCGATCCGGAGCACGCCCGGGGGCTGGCCGAGGTGGAAGCGGTGGTCAGCAGGGCGTTGGTCCAGGTACGCATCCGTACTTCTCCGCAACTGCCCGACGGCCTCCGGGGTTTCGTTGATCGCGACAAGCAGATGCGGCAGCTTACGCGCGAGGCGTCCCGCAAGTTCGACGGACGTGCTCGTAGGGTTCATCTGTACGGGCCTGAGGGGATGGGTGGCACATCCCTCGCTCTGCGATGGGGGTGGCGCGAGCTGCGGCGGTATCCGGACGGGCAACTGTACGTGGACCTGGCTCGGGTGCCGGATCCTGCCATGGCTCTTCGACAAGCCCTGCGCAGCCTCGGACTGGACGCGGAGGACATCCCGCCGGGCCTGGAGGAGCGGATGGATCTCTTCCGTCGGCTTGTCGCGGACCGGCGGCTGCTCGTCGTTCTCGACCACGTCCAGACAGCCGCGCAGGTGACGCCTCTGCTCACCTCGGCGCCGGAAGTCTTCACCATCATCGTCGCTCACCGCCGTCTTCCCGGGGCGGACGCCGAACCGATCGAGGTGGTGCCGCTGCCCGAGAAGTACGCCGTCGAGTTGCTCACCGAAGTCGCGGGAAAGCGGACCGTCCAGGAAGCCCGCGCCCGCGCCATACTGCCGCAGGTGCTCGACCAATGCGGCGGATCTCCGTACGCGTTGAGGACGTTCGCGTCGCTGCTGGAGGCCCGCCTGAGAGAGGAAGAGAGCCCCACCATGCCCGGGAACGAGCCCGCCTACGCTGCCGCGCAGGAGCAGTACCGCACGCTCGGGCCGGCCGCCGCCCGGCTGTACAGGCTTTCGGCACTGTGGGCGTGGCCGGCGCTCAGCCCGGCCGTAGCAGGGGCCATGGCCGAGGTCGAGGAGGCCGAGGCCGCCCGTCTGCTCGCTGAATTCGCAGAAAAGGGGGTGGTTGAGGAGACCGGCACCGGCCGCTACCGCTTCCGTCCCGCCGTACGTCGGCACGCCGAGCAGACCGCCGTACGCGAGGACGGCATCCCCGCCTGCTCCCGGGCCGTGGCGCGCGCGGTGGAGTTGCTGTTGCCGTTCGCGGTGCAGGCCGACCGCGCCGCCCTGCCGGAACGCTGGCACGTGGGCCCTCTGTTCACCGTGCTGCCCCCTGGCCCCTACGCGTCCAAGGGGGAGGCGATCGCCGCCCTCGGCGCTGAGCTGGGCAATCTCGTTCAGGCGGTATTCGCTGCTGAGGAGTACCGTCTCGGCGACACACCGTGTCAGCTGTGCGAAGCCCTGTGGGCCCTGCAGCTCAAGGACGGACGCCACGAAGAGATCTTGCCAGCGCTTCGAGTGGGCACGAAGGTCGCTGACGAAATCTGTCCCGGCACCCGGATGGCGGGACGCATGCACACCCTGCAGGCGATGGCCCTGATCGAGTCGCGGCAATTCGCCGAGGCGAAGATCCACGCGGAGGCGGCTGCGGCGGCCGAGCGACAGGCGGGGCACCTGCGCGGTCTGGCCACCGCCATCGAGACGCTGGGCCTTGTACGGCTGGGGCAGTGGAACTTCCAGGACGCCCACGACCTGTTCGTCGAGGCGGACGGCATCTGGCAGCGTATCGGTCCCGGAGACGACGGCTACGGCGACAAGCCCCGTGCCCGTGCCCTTCTGAAGCGTCACCGGGGGCGCGCGCTGAACGGTCTCCCTCTCCTCGACGAGGCCCAGGAGTTGCTGGTGGAGGCTCTCGCGTTCTTCCGCGAGAAGGAGCCCTACAACACCGCCCGTACGCTCACCGATCTGGCGGACACATACAGGCGCGCCGGGCGGCAGTCAGAGGCCCTGCCGCTGATCGACGAGGCGATCGACGCGCTCGCGGGCGAGAACGCCCACTACCACGTCAAGCACCTTCGGGCCCTGCGTGATCGCTGTGTGTCAGCGGACCGGGACCTGCCTGAGTGACCGACACATGATGTGCGGTCTGTCCGGTCCACACGGTCAGACCGCCTGCCAGGCCTGCGAGGTCCTTGCCGAGGGCCAGCCAGGCATGCAACGCCGAGGCGTATGCAGCCGGGTCGGCTGCCTGCGAGTCGGCAGCGAGACGCAGGAGCGCTCCGCCTCTGGTCCGCACCACGCAACCGCCGGCGGCGGTGACGTACGCGGCAAGTGCGCAGCCCGGGTGGCGTTCCAGCACCTCGGCGGTCCAGTACTCGGGCGGGCCGAGCCTCGGGTCGTCGGGTGAGCCGTACCTGAAGATCACATCGCCGATGGAAAGGAGACCGGGGTCCAGGGTGTCCTCGTGCACCGCCGTGTGCGCTTCCCCCGGGCCCTGCGGTTCATGGCGCGGATCGGCGTAGCGGGTGACCGATACCTCGGTCGCACCCAGCACACTCGTCAGCACCCGCAGCGGAGAAGTGCGCATCGGTGGGTCGTACGAGGGCAGCGGCAGCGGGTCGAGCAGCGCCGGCGCCGCGGGCTCGGGTATCCCCATGACGTCGTAGAAGATGCGGCGCAGACGGGCGGCTGCCTCACCCGGGGCGGAGGTCGTGAACTCGGCAGGGCCGCTCATGGGTTGGTGCGTGGCCAGCAGAGCTTCCAACTGTGGTCGCAACGGCGCGTGCGGGTCCAGTCGTGGTGCCTTCCGCACGAAGTCGGCTACCGGCGAATCGGCGGCCAGACCTGCCAGCGGTGCGGCTCCGAGCAAGACGGGGGTGCCGAGGGCGGCGGCGTAGTAGGAGACTGATCCAAAGTCCCCCAGAACGACGTCCGCTGACAGCAATGCCTGCTGCCACCCCTCCAGCGGATCCACCAGCGTAAGGCCGCCGCGTTGCGCCCTGTCCAGCCATGACCGGATTTGTCCGGGTCCGTGGCCATGCCAAATATTGGGATGCAGTACGGCTGCGATCCGGTGCTCGTCCGCAGCGAGTTCCGCGGTCAGTTTCGGCAGCAGGAGCGGCAGCACGTCCTCGTCACCGCCGTCCCCGAACAGTGACTCCGGGTTCCATGTCGAGTTTAGCAACACGAGCCGCTGCCCGCGTTTCACGCCCAACGCCCTGCGGAAGCGCTCCCGATACGGGCGCGCTGCCAGCATCCGGTCGAAGCAGGGATCTCCCGCGAGTACGGCTGTCGGTACCGCTTCCGGGCAGGCGTTACGCAACCGCTCGATCTGTTCGGGGTGCGACAGCACCAGCACGTCCGCGACCGGGGTGCCATCCGCCAACAGCCACTCCGGGGAAAGCCCGAAGACCGGTCTC
>NZ_JBHMCY010000019.1:89578-111076 GCF_042430725.1 Streptomyces cinereospinus
CGGTCTCCGGTCTCCGGTCTCCGGTCTCCGGTCTCCGGTCTCCGGTCTCCGGTCTCCGGTCTCCGGAGTCTCTTATTGTAGCCCATCCCGTGAGAAATTATGACCAAATCACCCTGAATGTCGTGGATTTCGCCGCCGAAACTGGCTGCCAGGGCCAGATTCACCGGGGTATGCAATGCCTGATCCCAGGGCAGCACTGGCACACCTACGCGCGTTAGCAACTCGCATACCCCTGACTGGAACGGCGAGGAACCAGTGCAGGTCGCGAGGAGTTGCACCCGCAGGTCATCACGGAACAGCGGCAGCACATCCAGCAAGCGGGTGACCGAGGTGACGTTGTGGACGATCAGCAGCACCTTCCGGCAATGCCCGCGAGTTGCCCAGCCGGTCGATCCACGTCCGACCGGCACGCGTAGCCATCCTGTTCGTCCCTTGGTCACCCTTGCCCCCTTGTGCTCCGCATGGCGGCGTCATTACCCGCATGAGCAGCCTAACTAAGCCGGTGAAACCGCATGTAGGACACCGTCTTTAGCCGGCGAGAGTGGGCAGCCAGCCAGGGTGGTCGGCACCGGCTACGCTGACGATGCTTACTCTGGAGAGATTCGCTGGGAGCGGGCGCCCGCCCGCAGGAGGGCCTGTGGGCAGCCGCCAACCCCGGTGATCCGGTTCTTTGCCACCTGCGGTGCCCGTCTCGGCGGCCAGCCGCCGATGCGTCCCAAGCCCTGGAGGCTGCCTCATGGGACGGTCCCTCGGTCAGATACCCGCTGACCGAGGGCCAGGGCCCGAAGTGGGGCGGCGCTAAGCGGTACGCTCGTCGGAGGCGCCCTTGCTTCGGCGTCGGGCGCGAGGCACCAGCTTGACGACCGCCTCTGCGGCAGCGCGTGCGAGATCGTCGAGGACCGCCTGATAGATGTCCCGCGTGATCCGGGTGTCGCTGTGTCCGAGCGTGTCAGACACCACCTTGATGTCGATCCCGGCCGCCAGCATGAGCGTGGCCGCGCCGTGGCGGAGATCATGCAGACGGATCGGCGGTAGGCCGGCGGCGGTGACCAGCCGCTCGAAGAGATCGCTTACCTTGCCGGGGTGGAGCCAGGAACCGTCTTCTTGAGTGAAGATCCGTCCGGTCAGTTTCCAGGCGGTTCCCCACTCGCGCCGCTCCTTGTCCTGCTGGCGTTTGTGGTCGCGCAGGTACTCGACAGACTCGCCGTCCAGTGCGATGAGCCGGATGCCGCTGTCGGTCTTCGGAGCGCCCTCGATGATCTCCCAGCCGTCTTGGACGAGCTGGGTGGCGACGGCGAGTGACTCGCCTGTGAAATCGAGGTCCATCCAACGCAGGCCGCAGGCTTCACCGCGCCGCAGTCCCCGGAACGCGATCAGATGCCACATGCAGTACAGACGGTCCTCGGCGATGAAGTCCAGGAAGCGCCCAGTCTGCTCCGGCGTCCAGACCATCACAGGAGACGGCTTCTCGCCGGTGGCTTCCCAGTGGGCCACGCGCTCGTCGGTCCACACAAGCGCCTTGGGCTTCACGCCGGGCTCCAACTCGACATGTTCCGCCGGGTTGAAGTTGGACATGACCTGCTGAGCGATCGCGACGTTCAGCGCGGCGCGCAAGGTCGCCTTGATGTGCTGCTGAGTGCTCGCGCCGGTGACTCGCCGGAAGGGCGGCATGGCGTCGATCGACTCTTGCACTGCCTTACGGCGAGCCCGGTTCTCCGCGCCCTTCCACGGGATCGTCTTAAGCAGATCGAGCGCGGCTCGCCGCTGGGCGTTCTGCTCAACGATCTCGATGTTCGTCTCGTTGATCGCGTCGAACATCTTGTTCAGATGATGAACGCGCAGCTTGTCGAGGCGTATGTCGCCAAGGTGCGGCTTGAGGTGAACGCGGACGTCGCACTCGTAGCGCTTGAGGCCGGTGACGCGCAGGCGCTTGCGGCCGGCGAGCCAGAGGTCGAGCCATTCGCCGACGGTTGTCTTGGAGTTGAGGCTCTGGCCGGTCGCGAAGCGGCGGCGGGTCTCGTCGTAGTCGGGAAGCGGCTCCTTGTTTTTCGCGCAGGCTTCCAGGAGGTCGCTGATGGCCATCTGGCCGACCGGATCATCCCCATCGGGCAGGGCCAGCAGCGCGCGGGCTTTGTTCAGCTCTTCCGTGGCCTTCGTGGCGGTCTCCAGCCCGTAGCGACGAAACCGGCGGCGGCTGCCGTCCTGCCGGGGGAGCAGCTCCTGCACAACGACCCACGTACCGTGGCGCTTGTTGGCGAATTTCGGGCAAGACTTCCCATAGTTCTTCCCCGTCTGAGGGTCGCGGCACGAGCAGCGCCGGGTGATTGTTCCGTTCACACACTGTCCTTGGAGCTGGCGTTGGGCTGGTCCACGAAGGCGAGATCGGCGGGCAGCTCGGGGGGAACGAGCCCGCGCTCGCGCATCGAGTCGCGGAAGGCTCCCAGCGCTCTGCAGTCGTCGAAGGCGAACTGCTCGTATCCGGTGGCGGCCTCCAGCAGCTCGGTCCGGCGGGCCGGGTCGAGTGTGGTGTTGGCCATACGGCGTCGTTCCTTGGCCAGCGACGTTGACGCCCGAGCCGCGGCCACCGCATCGCCGTGAGCCCGGAAGAGGTCCAGCAACTCGCGCGGACTCCCCTTGGGAGCGGCCTCTGCGGAGGCGGTCTCGCCGGTGAACCATGCGAGGCCGTCCCAGGTCGAGACCGGCTGGCCCGGGAGCACATCCACCGTGGGCGCGGTGTCGAGAGGAAAGAGCAAGGTGATCGGCGGCACCCCAAGGACATCGGCCAGGATGAGGAACTCGGCAAGCTCGACGGAGCTGCGGCGTCCGGTCTCCAGGTTGGTGATCGTCGTCTTCGGTACGGGGAGGCCGCGGGCGGTGCAGGCGTCTGCCGTTTCCGCCACCGTGAGGCCGGCGGCCTTGCGATGGCGGCGGATCTGCTCCGCCACGCGGGTAGTGAGCTGGGCACCCCAGCCATCTGTTGTCATGAGTACAACTTACGGCATAAAAAAATGCGGCTGCAACATCAGTGGTACACATTCCGCTGTCAGAGGACCTCGCAGGATCGGAGTACGTCGTGGCGACACCTGAAACCGCCCGTGGAGTGCAGGGCCTGACGCGGGTAGAGCTGCTTGCTCTGCCCGCTGCTGTCGACCTCGACACTGCCAACCGGGCCCTGTCCATAGGGCGCAGTACCGGATACGCCCTTGCTAAGCGTGGCCAGTACCCGTGCCGGGTTCTCCGTCTGGGCAACGCCTACCGCGTGGTCACCGCAGAACTGCACCGACTCCTCGGCATAGACCCGGCCGAGGCGGCCGAACGCAGCGAGCTCTGCGCGTAGCCGCCGAGGCGCGAGGTGGCCGAGGGCATGATCATCGGCCCTGCTGGCGTAGGCGCCAGCGCCCTGGTGCTGCTGACGCGCCGAGTGAGACAGACCCGACGCGGCCGGTAGCTCGACAGGTCTCGGAGGGGTCCACCAAGTCGATGTGGATCATCTGCAGCGTGGCGCTCGGAGGTTCGATGCGGCGCCGCGCGCGGGACCTCGGCCGAAGGGTCTCGGCCGAGATCCCGACGGGGAACGAACACCAGCCCGCACCGCTGATAACCTCGCCGTTGTTGACGTGTGTACTTCGCGTCCCGTGCGTCTCGTCTCAGCACGCGCGGACGCGGAACGGGGGCGAGGGTGTTCGAGCCGCTGAAGGACAGTGACCCCCGTGAGATCGCTGGCTTCCGCTTGGCGGGGCGGCTCGGTCAGGGGGCCATGGGTGTCGTCTACCTCGGCTACCGCAGTCCCCGGCCGGTGGCGATCAAGGTCGTGAAGCCGGCGTTGGCCGACGATCCGTACTTCCGTCAACGCTTCGCTCAGGAATTGGAAGCGATTCGGCGTGTCGGGGGGTTCCACACCGCCGCGCTTGTGGCCGCTGATCCGGGTGCCGAGCGGCCGTGGATCGCGACCGAGTACATCCATGCGCCGTCGCTCGAAGCGCTGCTGAATCAGCACGGACCGGTGAGCGAGCTCGGCGCATGGTGGCTGGCTGCGAGCCTGTCCGAGGCCCTCATCCACATCCACTCCGTCCGGCTGCTGCATCGTGATCTGAAACCGAGCAATGTGCTGGTCACCACGCAGGGCACGCGAGTGATCGACTTCGGGGTCAGCCACGTCGGCGGCGCGACTGGCCTCACTTCCGGCGACGCGGCGCTCGGCACGCTTGCGTACATGGCTCCGGAACAGGCCATGGACTCACGGAAGGCGAGCGAGGCCGCGGACGTGTTCAGCCTGGCTGCGACTCTGGTGCATGCGGCGACGGGGCACCCTCCCTTCTATGCTCATCTGCCGGCTCAGCGGACACTGCAGAATGTCCAACCGGACCTTTCGGGCTTACCCGAGAGCCTGCAGGGCCTCGTTGTCAGTGGCCTGGCCTACTCTCCTGAAGACCGGCCCACGGCCCACACCGTGCTGGAGGCGGCCATGGACCGGCTCCTGGAGCAGGCAGTACCGGTGAATGGGGGCATGTATCCGCCACTACCCGACGCGTTCCTCACGGATGTGTTGCAGGTGGCGAATGGGACGCCTCCCGCGCCGCCGCCTGTGGTGGAGCAGGTTCCCGAGGCGGTTGTGGAGGAACCGGAAGCTCCGGTGCTGCCTCCGGAGCCGGCGGTTGCAGGGGCGTCCAGCGGCGGGGGAGAGCCGTGGGCTGACCGCTGGCGCGGGAAGATCCGCGACCGCCGGTCCGACTTCGGTGGGTGACACCGTCGACCCCACACGTGAGCACGATGAGGCAGTTCAGCAGTGAGTGAAGGAGAGAGCCTGGTGACCGGTGACGCAGGCACCGCCAAGTTCGCCGCGGGCATGCAGGTCCGTGCGCGGGACGAGGACTGGCTGGTCGTCGAGACATCGGAGACGACGCAGGACGGTACACGTCTGGATGTCCGCGGGATCTCTCCGCTCGTGCGCGACCAGCGGGCCGTCTTCTTCGCTCACCCGTCGCTGGACAAGGTCACCCCCCTGCGCCCCGAGGACACCGACCTCGTCGTCGACACCTCTCCGGAGTGCCGACGCTCCCGCCTGTTCATCGATGCCCTGATCCGTAAGACTCCGCTGCCGCTGTCCGAGCAGAGGCTCGCCACCGTCAGCACTCACCTCGTCGATGACCTCGCCTATCAGCGCGAACCGGCCAGGGCGGCACTGCGCGGCCTGCGGCCGAGGCTGCTCATCGCCGACGCGGTCGGCCTGGGCAAGACGCTGGAAGTCGGTCTTCTGCTCTCGGAGCTCATCCGGCGGGGCCGGGGCGAGCGCATCCTCGTGGTGACGCCCAAGGCTATTCTGGAGCAGTTCCAGCACGAGCTGTGGACACGCTTCGCCATCCCTCTCGTGCGGCTCGACTCCAGCGGCATCGAACGCATCCGACGGAACATTCCGGCCGGCCGGAACCCCTTCTCGTACTACAAGCGCGCGATCATCTCCATCGACACTCTGCGCTCCGACCGCTGGCGCAGCCACCTCATGCAGGTCGACTGGGATGCCGTCGTCATCGACGAGTCCCACAAGCTGATCAACAGGGGCACGAAGAACAACCGGCTCGCGGGGCTGCTCGCCCCGCGGACCGATGCTTTGATCCTGGCGAGTGCTACGCCGCACAACGGTGAACGGGAGTCGTTCGGTGAACTGCTGAGCCTGCTGGACCCGACCGCCATCCCCGACACCAGCGACTACGACGAGACTCAGCTCGACCACCTGTACGTCCGCAGGCACAAGATGTCCTCGGACGTGTCCGCGGAGATCGGCCACAAGTGGGCCACCCGCAAGAAGCCCGTGGCCTTCGACTGCCCCGCGAGCGACGCCGAGCAGAGGATCTTCGAGGAGCTGTACGACGTCTGGATCAGCCCTGGGGAGGGACGCTCGGCTCCGGTGAGCGGCAAGGGAGCCCGTTTGTTCCCGTACACGCTGCTGAAAGCGTTTCTGTCCTCGCACGAGGCGCTGGCTGAGACCGTCGCGAACCGGATCAAGGTCATCGACAAGGACGCCGAGGAACACCCGGAGAACAAGGAACGACGTGTCCCCGAGCGGGCGGCACTCGTACGGCTTGGTGAGCTGGCCGCCGAGGCCACGGTGCAGGAGGCGGCCAAGTTCCGCCGCCTGGTGAACGAGTTGAAAGCCATGGGGGTAGGCCCGGGGGCCGGCAAACGCGTCGTCATCTTCTCCGAGCGCCGGAAGACCTTGAAGATGCTCCACGAGGCCCTGCCGGGTGCGCTCGGCTTCGAGACAGGCACGGACAACCGGCTTGGCGCGATCCGACAGCTTCACGGCGGGCTGCCCGACGAAGAACAGCAGCGCACCGTCAAGGAGTTCAGCCTGGCCGACAGCGAACTGCGGGTCCTGCTCACGGGCGACATCGCCTCCGAGGGCGTCAATCTGCACCGCCAGTGCCACCAGATGATCCACTACGACCTGCCCTGGTCGCTGATCACCATCGAGCAGCGCAACGGTCGTATCGACCGCTACGGACAGCAGACGCCCCCGGAGGTCCGCGCCCTGCTGCTGGTTCGCCAGGACGAGGACCCGGATGTCCCGTCTGCTGACCGGCTGGTCTCCCGCCGCCTGCTGGAGCGCGAGGACGAGGTCCACCGCACTCTGGGCGAGGCCGCCTCCATCCTTGGCCTGCGTGACGAGGACGCGGAAGAGACCGCGATCAAGACCGGGCTCGCGGACGGGAAGTCATTCGACACGATCGTCCCGGCACAGCCCGTCGACCCCTTCAACCTCTTCATGGCCCACCACACGGTCGACGGATCGGGAGAGCACTACCGCGTCCCTCAGCTGTTCGCCTCGACCCGTGCCTTCGTGGAGGAGGCACTGGACGAGGTATACGACAACAACCCCCAGGCGAAGATCGGCAAGCAGTGGGGCGAGGACCATCCCGAGATGCTCTCGTTCGCCCCCGACCGTGAACTGCAGCGGAGGCTCCTCGTCCTCCCGCAGACCTACCTGGACGAACGCGGCGTGCTTGACGAACTGCGGGTCACCTTCGACCCGGTGTTCGCCCAGCAGCGTCTGGATCGTGCCCGGGAACTGAGCGGTGAACGCCCCAAGGGCGCGATCAACAAGCAGACGCGGCGCGAGACGTCTGGGTGGCCTGACGTCAGCTACGTGACCGATCAGCATCCGCTGGTGGAGTGGCTCACCGACAAGGTGCTGGTCCGGCTCACCCGGAACACCGCACCGGTCATCACGGCCGATGTCGAGGGCCCCAAGTTCCTGATGCAGGGCATGTACTCGAACGCCAAGGGCCACCCGACGGTCCTTGCCTGGTCGTGCGTGAGCGGTCTGGAGCGTGGAGCTGCCGAATTCGACGACGACCTGGTCAAGGTGCTGAACCGAGCCGGGGTGGAGCCGGGCATGCTCAACCGCCCCTTCTCCGGGGACCTCGGTGCTCTGCGTGCTCTGGTGCCGGACGCGGTCGTGGCCACCCGCCGGCACCTGGACAAGCTGCGCGCCGTCCAGGAAGAACCCCTCATTGAGAGGCTGGTGGAGTACGAAAAGCGCCTGCAGGCCTGGCGCAAGGCGAGCGAAACGGCCTTCGAACAGCTCACCCTGGGCGTCCGACGCGAGGATGCGGAACAGCGCGTGGAGAACACCGCAATAGAGGTCGAGCAGCTGCTCATGGAGCTGGCCACGCAGGGCGAGGCCATGGTCCGGGTGATCGGGGTCCTCGTCCCGGCCACCGGGATCGGCGAGAAGAAGGGCGCGTGACTGCCGTGGGATTCGAAGCGATCGTCAACCGCAACGAGTACATCTCCGCCCACTACCTTGCCGAGGTCTTCTCCAAGGACCTTGTCGACCTGCGCAAGCGCTGGACAGCGGCTGCCCGGGCAGGACAGCCCACCTCACGCGCGGGCATGAGGAACCTGGGCCGCGACTACTTCAAGGCCAAGGTCCGCATCACCGAGAAGGGCGACTTCGACGGTTCCGACCTGCGCAGGCTCAACGACGCCCTGCTCGCCGCCCTCGCCTACACCCGCCCCGACGGCGAGCAGCCACAGCGCGATGACGACACCCATACCAGGACCCAGCGCGGCGTTTTCGAGGTCATGCACGCCGACAAGGTCCGCGAAGTGCCGGTCGCTCTCGCTGTGAAGGGGCCTGGTGGCGTTGAACTCGTCGCCCTGGACGTCACCTGGAACACCAATGCCGACCTTGTCGTCTCCGATGTAGATGACGACGGATCCGAACTCCTCACCCCTGTCGCGCTGGACGGCAAACACCGGATCACCAGCGCGGCGGACGCCGTCACCTTCCTCTTCAGCTGTGACGACGCCTACACGCCGCGGTTCGTACTGCTGCTCGCCGGCGGCGCCGTGCTGCTCGCCGACCGCACCGCTTGGCACGAGGGCCGGTTCCTCGGCGTCAATATCGACGACGCGCTCGACCGCAACCTAGCCAGCGACGGTGGCGAACTCGAAGCCGTGTCCGCCCTGTTCGGCGCAGAGTCCCTGCTGACACAGGGCGGTGCGGCCGGGTTCCTCGACGACCTGGTCGACAAGGGCCGCAAGCACGCGGTCGGCGTGTCCAAGGAACTACGCGAGGGCTTGCGCGAGTCCGTCGAACTGATCGCCAAGGAAATCCTGAGCCGTATCCACGCCCACCCCGCGGACCCCGCCGAACTCGGCGACAGCACCGAACTGGCCACCCGCCTCACCCGCGAGTCGCTGCGCTACCTCTACCGGATCCTGTTCCTCCTCTACGCCGAAGCCCGTCCGGAACTGGGCATCCTTCCCACCAAGGACGAGGCATATCAGGACGGCTACGGCCTCGCCCGGCTCGGTGAGCTCGTCTCCTACGATCTCCCTGAGGAATCCCATGACGGGTTCCACTTCTACGAGTCGCTGGACCTGCTCTTCTGCCTCGTAGATCAGGGCCACCGCACTCTGGAGGGCCGTGAGAAGGGCGACCGCGAAAAGCTCGACGCGGACGGCATCCGCTTCGAGTCGCTGCGCAGCGACCTGTTCAAGGCCGACGCCACCCCGCTGATCGGCACGGTGCGCATCGACGGGGAAAAGGTCGACACCCGGCTGCGCAACAAGGTGCTCTGGCAGGTGCTGAACCTGCTCATGCTCAGCCGCGGCAAGAACGGTAAGGGCTTCATCTCCTACGCCCAGCTCGGCATCAACCAGCTGGGCGCGGTGTATGAGGGGCTTATGTCGTACACCGGCTTCTTCGCCGCCGAGGACCTGTACGAGGTAGCCAAGCCCGACGCGGACGCACTGGCCGGCACCTGGGTCGTCCCCCAGAGCGAAGCCGACAACTACGACGACGAGGCATTCGTCAAACGCCGTGACTCGATCACGGGCGCGTGGCGGCGCGTCGAGCACAAGAAGGGTTCGTTCGTCTACCGCCTCTCGGGGCGCGAGCGTCAGCGCTCCGCCTCGTACTACACCCCCGAAGTGCTCACCCGCAGCACGGTCAAGCATGCCCTGGCCGAACTCCTCGACCAGGACGGCAAGACCACCGCCGCCAGGGACATCCTCGACCTGACTGTGTGCGAGCCGGCCCTCGGCTCGGGGGCCTTCCTCAACGAAGCCATCAACCAGCTCGCGGCCGAGTACCTCAAGCGCCGCATGGCCGAGCTGTCCGCCGAACACGACCAGGACGTGCAGCTGCCGCCGGACCAGTACGAGGCAGAGCTGCAGAAGGCCAAGGCGTACCTGGCTCTCCACAACGCCTACGGCGTGGACCTCAACCAGACCGCTGTCGAGCTGGCCGAGGTGTCGCTCTGGCTCAACGCGATGCACGAGGGCCTGAAGGCCCCCTGGTTCGGTTTGCACCTGAGGCGCGGGAACTCCCTCATCGGCGCCCGCCGTGCGGTGTACGAGAGGGAGGCATTGAAGCGGAAGGCATGGCTTACCACGGTGCCGACCGACCGGCCCCTTCGCGAGGGCGCCGAGGACAGTGCCTTTCGCACTGGCGAGGAGATCCACCACTTCCTGCTTCCAGCGAAGGGCTGGGGCGCGGTCGCGGATGCCAAGCAGGCGAAGGAGCTTGTGAGGGAGGAACGGGACAGGCACGCGGAGTGGCGCAAGAAGGTGGCGTCCACTCCGTCTGCGACGCAGGCGAAGCGGTTGCTGGCACTCGCGACGCGCGCCGAGAGGCTGTGGGAGCTGGCCAAGCGGCGGCTCGTTGTGTCGGAGGCTGAGGTCCGCCGGGATATCGACGTCTGGGAAGTCGATGAGGAGCGGCCTCTGCCTCGGTCTTCGGGCGCGGTCTCACGCGAGCGGGTCGAGCAGGCTCTTCAGCAGCCGGGAGCCCCGCGTGGACGGCTGAAGTTGGTGATGGACGCCTGGTGCGCGCTCTGGTTCTGGCCCGTGGGACAGTTGAATACCCCGGAACCGCCGACCTTCGAGGAGTGGCTGGAGTTCTGTGAGGCCGTTCTCGGGGTGCCTCCGGCGAAGGCGAAAGCGAAAGCAGTGTCAAAGGACGCCGCACGTAAGCGAGGCGTCGCTGCTGGTCTGGAGGACAAGCTTGGCCTGTTCGCCGACATCGGAGACTTTGAGCAGCTTGCGCTGGATGACGACTTCGACCGCGTCATGAGCCAGTGTGCAGACATGCCGACGGTAGCGCTTCGTTTCCCTTGGCTCAGCGAGGTCGATGCGATTGCTCGGCGGGAAGGGTTCTTCCACTGGGAGCTGGAGTTCGCCCATGTTTTCGAGCGGGGCGGATTCGATCTGCAGGTCGGGAACCCACCTTGGCTCAAGTTCGAATGGGATGATGATCTGGCCCTGGCGGAGTACGACGCCTGGTTCGGTCTTGAGAAGCAGGTGTCAGAGGAAAAGAAGGAAGCGCGTAGGGACGCGGTTCTAGCGAGCGGTGCGATTCGAAGGAACTACCTGTCGGATGTAGCTTCGTGGGCTGGGGTCAACGAACACCTCGGTTCGCCAATCGAACACCCCGTACTCGCCGGGCTGCAGACGAACCTGTACGTGAACTTCATGGAACGCGCGTGGAGAAACTTGCATCCGCGAGGATCCGCTGCTCTGATCCACGAGGAGAATCACTTCTCCGTCCCTAAGGGGGGAAAGTTTCGGGCCGAGACTTATGCCCGACTGCGTCGCCACTTCCAATACGGGAACAACATTCTCCTGTTCGAAGATGTCGACAACAATAAGAACTTCGGCGTTAGCGTCTACGGCGCCCCGCGCGAAGTCAGGTTTGTGCAGATCGCGCGAGCGGTTCATCCCTCGGCAGTTGACGGGTCCTTCTCTCACGTGGGCAAGGGGGATCTGCCGGGAATCCAGTTCCCGGAGGGCGGTTGGGACATGCGCCCGCATCGCGGTCGTATCGTGGAAGTCGACGAGAGCGTCTTGACCGACTGGGGCGCGCTGGTTGATGCTCCGGGAACCCCCGCTGTCGAGGCCCGTGTTCTGCGTCCCGTGAACTCTGCCGACAACGCGGCGCTCAGGGTCTTCGCCGGGTTCCCGGAGCGCCTTGAGCCGCGCAAGCATTGGTGGTCTCCTGAATTGCACGAGAAGGGAGCCAAGCGGGAGGGCGTAATCACTTGGAGAACGGAAGTCCCGGAGTCGTGGGACGAGGTGATTCTGCAAGGTCCTCATTTTTCGGTTGCGACACCGTTCGCGAAGCAGCCAAACCCTGGCTGTAAGTCGAATAAAGACTATTCCGTCTGGGATCTCGTGGAGCTGCCTGAAGCGGTCATCCCCAGGACCAATTATGCGCGTGCTTGTCCGCCGGGAGAATTCGCCGCGGAGGTTCGTTCCTGGGACGGAGTGCCGTCTTCGGCGTACTTCCGGCTCGCATGGCGCAACATGGTTACTTCGAATACCGAGCGTTCGCTCAACGCCGCCCTCGTTCCCCCTGGGCCGACGCATGTGCACACCGTCCACACGCTCGCATGCGGCACCGACAGAGGCACGGGGATTATCGCTGGCCTGTGGGCGTCGCTGCCGTTTGACTATCTCGTCAAGGTCTCTGGGGCTTCAAAGGTCAACATCGAGCTGGCCCGGAGCTTCCCCTTGCCTCTTAAGCACCCCCTGACCACCCCTCTCCTCCTCCGCACGCTCCGCCTCAACTGCCTGACCCGCGATTACGGCCCCCTGTGGGAGCTGTTCGAGCTTGCCTGGCTCTCGGACCGCTGGACGGACCCGGAGTCGCCCCGCCCGAAGCTCCAAGCCGTAGAACCCCAGTGGTCCATGGCGACGCCGCTGCGCACGGAGTACGACCGCCGTATGGCGCTGGTCGAGATCGACGCGATCGCCGCGGTGATGCTCGGCCTGACCGCCGAGCAGCTTTGTGCCATGTACCGCTCGCAGTTCGCGGTGCTGCGCAAGTACGAGTGGGAGATGTTCTTCGCCGCGGACGGGCACAAGGTTGGTGCGGCGACCCACAACGTCGGTATCCGGCAGACCCCCGAGGAGGCCGCCTTCGTCAAGGCGTGGGTGAAGGCCGCCCGCGTCGGCGATCCGCCCCCCGAGATGCCCGAGGGCTGGGTGAAGCCCGACCGCGAGGCTGAGATGACGCGGGCCCACGCGGACTTCACGGCCCGTCTGCTGGCTGGCGAGTACGGCGACTACGCCGCGTACGCCGCTGAGCACGGGGACCACGGAAACCTCCTCGGCGGGGCCGAAGCCGAACAGGCTCCTTCCGATGTCTTGGTAGAAAGCAGGTAAGTCGTCGTCATGCTGCCCTCTCTGGTTGCCGAGGACCTGCGTCGAGCCCTGGCCACTTACCTGACGACGAGCTTCGCGCTCGCCGACGATGACGTGCGCGAGGAGCTTGACGCATTCCTGGAGCGCCCGGAGAGTCGGCTGTTCCGTGGGCCTTATCTACGTGTCCGGACGCCGTTCCGCGAGGCCAAGAAGGGCTGGAAGGCGGCACTCGACTGGCACCCGGACGAGTTCACGCCCTACACCCACCAGGCTGCTGCCTGGCAACGGCTGTCGTCGAAGGGAGGACGGCAGCCAGAGCCCACCATCGTCACCACGGGTACTGGGTCGGGTAAGACCGAGTCGTTCCTGGTGCCGATCCTGGACCACTGCGCGCGGGCTCGGGCCGCAGGACAGCGGGGCGTGAAAGCCCTGCTGCTGTACCCGATGAACGCCCTGGCCGACGACCAGGCACGTCGTATCGATGACTTCCTCACCACCGAGGAAGCACTGAAGGATGTCACGGTCGGCATCTACATCGGCGGTGCCTCCGGGGCCCGATCGGCCTCGGACGAGGACGAGAATGAGCCCGGCTCGTACGGCCGTGACACCGGATCGACGTCCCTCGCCGGGGACCCGACGGTCAAAAAGCTGATCACTGACCGGGACGCGATCCGGGCCGACCCACCGGACATCCTGCTCACGAACTACAAGATGCTGGACCTGCTGCTGCAGCGGATTCCGGATGTTCCGCTGTGGCAGTCCGGCACCCTGGCGTACGTCGTCCTCGATGAGTTCCACACCTACGACGGCGCCCAGGGCACCGACGTGGCCATGCTGCTGCGCCGCCTCGGGGCGGCGACCGGGGCGGCGCGTGAGGGGCGTCCGCTCGGTGACATCACGCCGGTGGCGACGTCGGCGACGCTGGGCGGGAGCGTGCCCGACGGGCCGGTCGCGGAGGGACCCGAACGGTCGGACCGCGAACTGCTGCTGGAGTTCGCGGAGAAGGTCTTCGGCACACCGTTCCCGGATGCCGCGCTCGTCGGTGAGGACCGGCTGCTGCCCAAGGAAGTGGTGGATGAACCGGACTTCCTGCTTCCCAGCCCGACTCCCGATGATTTGGCCGCGTTGCCTGATCCGCTGGACGATGATTCCGCTCTCGTGGAACTCGCGCGGCTCATGCTCGGCCAGCCGATCACCGATCCTCTGAAGGTCGGGGACAAGCTGAAGCACCACATCCTGGTCAAGGCGATCCTCGACGTCGCCGGCAACACACCGGTGACCGTTCCGGAGATTGCTCGGGAGTTCGCGCAGCGCGGGGGCGGTCCGGTGTGGGACGAGGCGGCCCGAAGCGACCCGGGCGTTCTGGAACTCGCCTTCGCGCGGATCCTCGCGCTGATCTCGCACGCTCGCACTCCGCATCCCGTCACGGGAAAGCCCGGTCCGTTCCTGCGCGTTGAGGCGCAGCTGTGGGTGCGCGAGGTGCGGCGCGTCATTCGGGCGGCGACCGCCGAGCCGCACTTCCGCTGGTACGACGACGACGGCCCGACGGGTGACTCACGCCCGAACCCGGCCAACCTCGCCATCTACCAGCCGACGGAGGTCGACAGCGCCGGTGAGATCGGCGATCGGGAGGACGCGTCGCGTCGCCCCGTGGGGCCGCCGTACCGGCGTCACCTTCCAGCGGTCTACTGCCGTCACTGCGGGCGGTCGGGCTGGGCCGCGCTGTCCACCGAACTGGAGTGGCAGCAGCTCAAGACGAACACGCTGGAGATCTACAAGGCCGCCGCGCAGAATAGGCGGCCCGTGCGCTGGATGCTGCGGGCCCGGCCGGACGAGTACCCGGTGCTGCACCTGCACGCGGAGAACGAACGGTTGTCGACCAACCCGGCGCGGGACACCGTCGCGGTCGTCACCCCGCAGGGGCCGCTGCCCGCCGACAGCGATGACGAGTGCCCCTCATGCGGGCTGGGCGACGGCATGCGCTTCCTCGGCGCCGGCACGGCCACCCTCGCATCGGTGGCGACCACGCAGATGTTCTCGGAGCGAGGACTCGCGAAGAGCGAGCGGAAGCTGTTGGTGTTCACCGATGCGGTGCAGGACGCCACCCACAGGGCCGCGTTCATCGCCAACCGCAGCTTCGGCTTCACCCTTCGAGGTCTCCTCGCCAAGCACCTCACTCCTGGACAGCCGATCGCGGTGCATCATCTCGCGGCCGATGCGGCAGAGGCCGTTGTCATGGCCGCCGGTGGTGGAAAGCGCGAGGAACTCGCCTCGATCGTTCCCCCCGACCTGCGAGAGAACCCCGACATCCAGACCCTGCTGGACGAGTCGAACGGCTTCAGCGACGCCGGCGCGGAGATGCTCCACAGCCGCCTCGTCTTCCAGACCCTGCTGGAGTTCGGCCTGCGCTCCCGCCTGGGCCGCACCTTGGAGCTGACCCGTACGGCGGCTGTCGAGGTCGACCTCAAGGAACTGCCGCAGCTGTGTGCGGAGCTGAGGGACCGGCATCAGCGTCTCCCCGGACAGATCTCCTTGCCGACCGACGACACGGCGTACGAGGTCTTCCTGCGGGGCCTGGCCGAACGGCTGCGATTGCGCGGAGCGCTGTTCCACCCCTGGCTGCAGGAGTACATCCGCCAGGCCGGAGCGCGGCGCTGGCCGATCTGGGGTGGTCGGCCCACGGGAATGCCGGCCTTCCCACGCGGCCTCGCCGCGCCCGCGTTCCCGGTGTCCGGCGGCATCCGCACCACCGGCTTCGACTCCCTCACCCGGGACAACACCTGGTTCGCGGACTGGGGCCACCGCACACTCGGCTGCGACCGGCGCGAGGCGCGCGCGGTGACCGAGCTGGCCATGAAGCTGCTTGCCCAGCACGACATACTCGCCACCTACCACGCCGAGGGCGGTGCGCTCGTGTACGGCCTCAAGCCCCGCAACGTGCTCGTCTACCGCATCGACGACGACGCCTCACCCGACGAGAACGGCGCCAACGCGTGCGGTGTGCGCTGCAACACCTGCACCTGGCGGCAGACCGTGCCGCCGGGACGGCGTGAGCAGTGGCTGGGCACCGCGTGCCTGCGGTTCCGCTGCTCGGGCCGTTTCGTCGAGGACGACCGCGACTACACGGACGACTACTACCGGCACTTGTACACCGTCGACCGGCCAGGCGATGTGCTGACCGCCGAACACACAGGCGCGCTGAGCCGAGAACGGCGCGAGCAGGTCGAGGCCGCCTTCAAGAACCGGGCCTCGGCGTTCGACCCAAACGTGCTCACCTGCACGCCCACTCTCGAACTCGGCATCGACATCGGGGACCTGTCGGCCGTGGTTTTGGCCTCCATGCCGCCCGGGCCTGCCAACTACGCGCAGCGAATCGGCCGAGCGGGTCGCAGTACGGGCAACTCCCTGGCAGTGACCTTCGTCCCGCGAGGCAACCGTAACCACTACTACCTGCACGCTCCGGAGCACATGCTGGCCGGCCGGATCATTCCGCCCGACTGCTACCTGGACGCCTCCGAGATCCTGCGCCGCCAGTACCTGGCCTTCCTCTTCGACCGCGCCGCCGATCGCACCCTGTGGGAAGGCACGGCGATCCCCGAGCGCCCCATGCCACCGCGTATCGGCGAGCTCTTCGGGCCTGGGCTGGCCGCGGACGGATGGCTCCGCCGCTTCCTCGACGTCGCGATCTCCCGCCACGCCTCGTTGTCCGCCGCGTTCATCAAACTCTTCCCCGCGATGAGCGAAGAGGCCCGTCAGGGCGTGCAGGCATTCGCTGAACAGGAGCTGGAGGAGACGGTCGGGGCCGCGGCGAGCGCATGGAACAAGCGGGTGGCGGCGCTACGCGCGAGGATGCGACAGATCGGCAGGACCTTCGACGCCCTGGCGTCCGTCTCGGGAGACCCGGAACGCGACAAGCAGCGGCGCCAGCTCTTCGCCGAACAGCGCACCGTCCGTAAACGCCGGGACGACCTCGTCTCGGAGAACTCGATCAACGCCCTGGTGCGGCTGGGCCTCCTGCCCAACTACACCCTCCACGACGACGCGACCGTGCTGGACGCCACCTTGTGGTGGCGCAACAGCGACGGTGAGTTCGACGAGAGCGCTACCGACTACGGGCGCGGCTCACGCCTCGCGCTGACCGAACTGGCGCCCGGCAACATCTTCCACACCGATGGCTACAAGTTCATCGTCAACGGCGTGGACCTCGGCACCGGAGTAGGCGGCGGCGAGGACCCGTACGCCCTGTGGAGGTTCTGCCCCGAGTGCGGATTCGTGGCCACCGAGGAGACCGGCCTCGACATCACCGCCTGCCCACGGTGCAAAGCCCCGCAGATCGCGGACCCGGGAGCCGTCCACAAGGTGCTGGTGCCCGAGCGGGTGGTGGCACGTGAGCGGCGCGAGGACGCGCGTCTGACCGACGAGAGGGACGAGAGGGAGCGGAGGCAGTTCGATGTGATCGCCTTGGTCGACATCGACAAGGACCAGCCGCAGGGGCTGCGGGCCTGGCGCCGCATCAGCAAGAAGAAGGAGGAGAAGGTTCCGCCCTTCGGGGTCGAGTTCGCCCGGGTGGCCACCATTCGCACCATCAACCTGGGGGCGTCGTCCGCTCCCGGCTCGACCCATGTGATCCGCGGCGACGAGATCCAGGCTCCCGGTTTCGACACCTGCCTGGAGTGTGGGGCGGTCCGCGGCGTACACCCGCAGGCATGGGACCCTGCGGCTCAACGCGTCGGCACCCGCCACGCCTACTGGTGCTCCCACCGCGACGACGGCGTGAACCACGAGCCGACGGAGAAGCTGCTCCTGGCTCATGAGCTCACCACACAGGCCCTGCGCATCCTGCTGCCCGTCTCCACGATGGATCTCGCCGAGCGCCTCGTCTCCTTCAAGGCTGCCCTGCTCCTGGGCATCACCAAGCACTTCGGTGGAGCCCCCGACCACATCCGCGTGGTCACCGACAGCATGCCCGGCGACAGCCAGGAATTGCGCAGGCGCTTCCTTGTCCTGCACGACTCCATGCCGGGCGGCACCGGATACCTCGAACACCTCGCGGACGCCGAGGTGCTTCACCGCGTCTTGAGTCTCGCTCAAACGGCCCTTCGGGAGTGCCCCTGCCAAAAGGAGGACCAGCGCACCCCCTGCCACCGCTGTCTGCTGCCCCACGTCACCAGCAGCGAGCTTCCGCACGTCTCGCTGCGCATCGCGAAGGAACTCCTGGACGAGATCCTCAAGGACTGGGACGTCGAGAAGGTCGACACGCTCTCCGGTGTCCGCATCGACCAGCTCGTTGAGAGCGAGCTGGAGGACCGGTTCGTTCGCACACTGGTGACCTGGGGCCGCCGCGAAGAGGAGGACGGATCGGTCACCGCCAAGGCCGGCCAGCGCGGCATCGAGCACGAACTGCGCTTCACCTGCGACAGCACCTCGACGCGCTGGCGCATGCAGGACCACGTGCGGATGAGCACCGCCGTGCCCAGTGAACCCGACTTCCTCCTGGAACGCACCGACGGCCCCACCGAGCGCGTCGCTGTCTTCCTCGACGGTTTCGCCTTCCACGCCAGCGAACGTGTCAACCGCATCGCCGACGACGCGGCCAAGCGGGCGGCCCTGAGAGCCGAAGGCATCCTGGTCTGGCAGCTGACCTGGGACGACGTCAAAGCATGGGCAACGGCGGTCGGCGGTGCGGTTCAGGGACAGAAGGTCCGCACATCCGCGCCACCCCTGCACTCGGAGGGGGCGTTGGGGCTCGCCCGGCAGATACACCAGAGCCTGGTCGGCGAGGCCCGGCCCGACGACACCCTCGACCCCGTCCTGCGCAATCCGGTGGAGACCCTGCTGGAGTTCCTCGCCGCCCCTGACCGGGCCAAATGGGCGCGGCGGGCAGCCGGCCTGCTGGGCGGCTTCGGAGCGGTGGCACGTCCGCAGCCCGTGGATCGCGAGGAGATCGGACGAGCCCTCCCCGACATTCTGCGCGGCGCAGCCCTGCCCACAGCACCTCAGGCCACCGAGGCGGTCGCCTTCGACGCCCGCACCCCTGGGCAGGCGCGGATCACCGGCCTGCTGGACCGCCGACCCGAGCCGCGAACCGGGCAGCCGGGCATGCGGGCCTGGTCCGTTCTGGCCGTGCTCGACGACCGCACGGACGCCGTCGCGGATGAGGACCACAGGAACCGCTGGGCGGACTGGCTGCGCTGGTCCAACCTCCTGCAGTTCCTCCAGTCCACCGCCAGCGACGAACTGCCCTGCTCCTTCCACCAGGTCGCGGTCTCCACCAGCGATCAGGTGGATCCGCACACCGTGGCCCTGCTGACCAGCGCGCTGCCCACGGAGGGCGGGGCCCCGCCACGGCTACCGCCCAGGTGGGGCGAGGCCCTCGAATGGGCTTCGAGCAAGGTCGAGGACGTCTTGCTCGCACTCGTCGAGGAAGCCCGCGGGGGCCGCATCGACGTGCCCGAGGTCGGCTTCGAGTACGGAGACCAGGCGTTGCTGGCCGAACTGGCCTGGGAAGACGAGAAGGTGGCGATCTTCATCGACGCCGACGAGGAACGAGACGCCGCATTCGAGCGTGAGGGCTGGTACGTGACACAGGCCGACACCGTGAACGTGCCTGAACTCATCAAGAAGTTGGAGGGGAACTGATGTCCGGCGCCAAGGTGATCATGGCGGACGTCTTCGGGAAGTCCTATGACGCGTTGGACGGCTCCGTCCAACCGCAGGTGCTGCAGTTCATCATGAAGATGCAGCGGGACCCGGACTCCAACGGCCTCAACCTCAAGCCCCCGAAGGGTGCCAAGGACAAGAGAGTCCGCACCGCTCGCGTCACCGACAACTACCGCGCCGTGCTCATGCACTACGCCGACCGCATCTACTACCTGGTCGCCGTCCTGCCGCACGACGACGCATACGACTTCGCCGCCAACATCCTCTTCGACATCAACAAGGTCACCGGCGGCATCGAGTTGATCAACCTGGGCAGCCTGTACGGCACCCTGAGCGGGCAGTCGAAGAAAGCAGCCGGCACGGCGGACGCGAAAGCGCCAGCGCTCTTCGCCGGAGTCTCGGACGCCGACTTCGAACGCCTCGGCGTCCACTCCTCCATCGTCCCGGCGCTCCGCGAGATCCACAGTGAGGACGCTGTCCTGGGCATCGTCGAGACGCTCCCGAAACTGGCCCGCGACGTCATCCTGTGTCTCGCCGATGGCATGACCGTCGAGGATGTCTGGGAGCAGGTCAGCTCCGTCGCGGCCACCGAGGACGAGATCGACACCGAGGACTACGAAGCTGCCATCGAGCGCCCCGCCACCAAGGAAGCCTTCGTGGTCACGGGCGACATCGCCGAGTTCGGACGCATTCTGACCGAACCGCTCTCCGCCTGGCGGATCTTCCTCCACCCCGCTCAGCGGGCTCTGGCCGAACGGAAGACCCCGTACAAAGGCCCAGCACGCGTCACCGGAGGCCCCGGCACCGGCAAGACCGTGGTGGCGCTGCACCGCGTCAAGGCCCTCGCCGATCGCCTGCCGCCCGGCCAGGCCATCTTGATGACCACCTTCACCACCAACCTCGCCAACCTGCTCAAGTCCCAGCTCAAGGACCTCGGCGGGGCCCAGTTGTTGGCCAAGGTCGATGTCCGCAACATCGACAAGGTCGCCTACGGCACGGTGAAGGAGACCTTCGGGCCGGAGGCGCCGAGCAGGCTCAAAGACGGCGAGATACTCAACCGGTGGATCGAACTCGCTCAGGAACAGTCCGGACACCACTTCGACGGCCGTTTCCTCGACGCCGAATGGAAGCAGGTCGTCCTCGCTCAAGACATCCGCAGCCGTGACGAGTACTTCGTCGCCAAGCGCGCCGGGCGTGGCCGGCGGCTCAATCGCCCCGAGCGTGCCCAAGTCTGGTCTCTTATTGAGGAGTTCGAGCGCAGACTCGACCGCGAGAAGGCCGCGGGCGTCATCCAGCTCGCCGCCCAGGCAGCCCGGATCGCCTCCGGATGGTCCGACGATGAGCGGTCATACCGGCACATCGTCGTGGACGAGGCACAGGACCTGCACGCAGCCCACTGGAAGCTGCTGCGCGCCTTGGTCCCCGAAGGGGACGACGACCTGTTCATCGTCGGCGACGCCCACCAGAGGATCTACGACAACCGCACCTCCCTCAGTGCTCACGGCATCAACATCCGCGGTCGCTCCAAGCGGCTGACCCTCAACTACCGGACCACCCGGCAGATCCTCGTGGCCTCCCTGAACCTGCTCAGCAAGGCCGAGTTCGACGACCTCGACGGGAACCCGGAGCACCTGCGTGGATACCGCTCCGTCCTCTCCGGAGCCAGCCCCGAAACTCAGGGCTACCGCACCCCGGCCGAAGAGATGACAGCGCTGGCGCATCGCGTCGACGGGTGGCAGCAGGAGGGCATCAAGCCACACGAGATCGCGGTCGTGGCCCGGACCCACGCGCTGGCCGACGCGGCCGTCCAGGCCCTGCGCGACGCCAAACTCGAAGCCGTGAAGGTCGAGGACTCCCGCGTCCCCGATCCCGACGAGGGCGTGCAGGCCATGACCATGCACCGCATCAAGGGGCTCGAATACCGCGCCGTCGCCATCGTTGGAGCCGGAGCCCAGCACATGCCGTTGCTCACCGCTCTCACACCGGAGGCTGAAGACCGACTTCAGCACGCCGCCGACCTGCGCCGCGAGCAGTCACTGCTCTTCGTCTCCGCAACGCGCGCACGTGAGCAGCTGTCGATCACTTGGCCGGGGCGACCCAGTCAGTTCCTGGAGCCTCCCAAGCCCGAGTAGAAGTCGTACACCGCGAAGTCTGTGACTGGGCGGTACCCGATCCGCTGGTAGAGGC
>NZ_JBHMCY010000020.1:0-76512 GCF_042430725.1 Streptomyces cinereospinus
CGGCGAGATCGGCGTGGCCGGGCCGGGGCCGGGTCAGCGGCGCGTTGCGCGCCAGCTCGGCCAGCTCGGCCGGGTCCACGGGGTCGGCCGCCATGACCTTCTCCCACTTCGGCCACTCGGTGTTGCCGACCATGACGGCCACCGGCGAGCCGAGGGTCAGCCCGTGCCGGACACCGCCGAGGAACGTCACCTCGTCCCGCTCGAACTTCATGCGCGCACCGCGTCCGTAGCCGAGCCGCCGCCTCGCCAGGTGGTCCGCCACCATCTCCGTGGTGATCGGCACGCCGGCGGGAAGGCCCTCCAGCGTCGCGACGAGTGCGGGACCGTGGGACTCCCCCGCGGTCAGCCAGCGCAACCTGCTCAACGGTGCTCCTCAGTGCTCGCGCCCTGGTACTGCCCTGCCGCACACGCGTCCTCGCGTACGGCGACGGCGTGACCGGGGTGCGCGGCCCTGGCCCGCCAGGTCCGATCCTCCCACGTTCCGGCCACCGGTCAGCCCGCCGGTCCAGCAGACGGACGCCGCGGTGGCCGGGTCGCGGCCGGGACGGAACCCGGCGGCGCGCTCCCGCGCCGGGAGGGCGAGCGGGTAACGCCCCCTAGTGACCGGCGAGGGCGTGCTCACCGGCCTTGCGCATGGCGTCCAGCGGCGCCGGCGCGCGGCCCGTCATCTGCTCCACTTGGAGCACGGCCTGGTGCACCAGCAGGTCCAGCCCGCCGACCACGGCCCCGCCGTACGCCGACCAGCGCGCCGCCAGCGTGGTCGGCCACGGGTCGTACAGCACGTCGAAGAGCGTCGCTGGCCGCTCCGGGACGGCCGCGGCGAGGGCGTCGGTCGCCCCGGCCGGGGTGGTCGCGACGACCAGCGGGTGGTCCAGCCCTTCGGCCGCGTCCGCCCAGTCCGCGATCCGCACCTCGGCCTCCAGCCGCTCGCCCCACTGCCGCATCTCGGCGGCCCTGGCCGCGCTGCGGACGTATACGACGACCTCCCCGGTGCAGATCCGGGCGAGCGCGGCGAGCGCCGAGGAGGCGGTGGCGCCGGCGCCCAGCACCGCGGCCGAGTCGGCCTGTTCGATGCCGTGTTCGCGCAGGGCCGCGACCATGCCGGGGATGTCGGTGTTGTCGCCGACGTACCGGCCGTCCTCGGTCCGGACGACCGTGTTGACCGCCTCGACCGAGGCGGCGGTGTCGCTGATCGAGTCCAGCAGCGGGATCACGGCCCGCTTCAGCGGCATGGTCAGCGACAGCCCGGCCCACTCGGGGCCGAGCTGCGCGAAGAAGCCCGGCAGCCCCTCCTCGTCGACCTGGAATCGGTCGTACGTCCAGCCCGTCAGTCCCAGTTCCTGGTAGGCCGTCCGGTGCAGCACCGGGGACAGGGAGTGGACGATGGGCGAACCGAGCACGGCGGCCCGGCGCGCTTCAGTTGCCGGCGCTCTCATTGAACTTGTCCTTCAGATCCAGGAATTCGTCGTGGGTCCGGGCGAACTCCGTCTTGTTCAGGCCGTCGGTCGCCACGAAGTACATCCAGCCGTCGTCGGTCGGGTTCAGCGCCGCCTTGAGCGCCTCCGCCCCGGGGTTGCCGATCGGTCCGGGCGGCAGGCCCTTCTGGGTGTAGGTGTTGTACGGGTCCTGGTTGCTGTTGATCTCGTCTTCGCTGATGTTGATGTTGCTCTCGCCCTTCAGGTAGTTGAAGGTCGAGTCGAACTGGAGCAGTTGGTAGGTCTCCGTGTTGTCCGGCGACAGGCGGTTGTAGACCACCTCGGCCATCCGGCGGAAGTCGTCCTCCGTCTTGCCCTCGGCCTGCACGAGGCTGGCGACCGTGATGACCTGCATCGGGTTGTCCAGGTTCAGCGTCTTGGCCTGGGCGTCGAGGTCGTACTGGCCGTACTGCCGGTTGGCCTGGGTGATCATCTCCTTCAGGACCGCCTCGGGCTTCATGCCCTTGGCCGCGGGATAGGTGCCCGGGAAGAGGAACCCTTCCAGCGGGTCCTTGACCTGGGCGTCGGTGCTGTTCCTCGCCCAGCTGGGCAGGCCGAGGCTCTTGTACTGCTTCTCGGCGACGTCCTCGGTGGTCCCGGACTCCAGGCCGAGCTTCTCGTCGATGGCGCGGTAGACGGCGACGTTGCGCTGGCCCGGGGTCACCATCACGTTGTTCTGGCTCTTGGGGTCGAGCATCATCTCGACGGCGCTCTTGGCGGACATCTGCTTGTTCAGCAGGTAGGCGCCGGCCTGGATGGACTCGCCGTCGGGGTTCTGCGACTGGGCGGCCACGAAGGCGTCGACGCTCTTGACGACGCCGGCCGCCTTCAGCCGGCGGCCGATCTCGGCACCGGCCGCGCCCTTGGGGATCTCGACGGTGACCTGCTCGTCCGTACCCTCGCCCGCGTAGTCCGGGGCCGCGCCGAAACGGTCCTGGTAGAACTGGTAGCCGAAGTAGGTGACGCCGGCCAGACCGCCGCCGAAGACCAGGGCCACCACCAGGCAGGCGCACCCGTTGCGGCTGCGCTTGCCCTTGCCGCCCCGGCCGCGCCGCTCACCGCGGCCGCGCCGCTCGCCGGGCTCGTCGTCGTTCTCGCCCTCGCCCGAGAAGAAGGCGTGCTCGCCCTGGTCCGGGCCGGGATCCCAGTCGGCTCCGGGTTCCGGCTCGGCGCGCCGCCGGCCGGGCGGCTCGGGCGGCGGATAGGCGTCGGGCGTCCCGTAGAGGTCGGGCTGCTCGCCGCCGAAGGCGGCCGCCTGCTGGGGGTAGGGGTCGGTCGGGTCGCCGGTGTAGGACAGCTGCGGCTGCGCCCCGGTGGGCCAGTTGCCGGTGTCGTACTGCTGCTGGGGGTACGGCTGCTGCGTCTGGCCGGCGTACTGCTGCTGGTCGTACTGGGGCGGATACTGCTGCGGGCCGTAGGCGGGCTGCCCGCCGGTGCCCCAGTCGCCGTACTGCGGCTGCTGCTGCGGCTGCGGCTGCTCTGGACAGTGCTGCGGCTGGCCGCCGTAGGGGGACTGCTGACCCGTCCGGGCCTGCTGTCCTCCCCATCCGCCGTCCCCGTACAACGGGTCCTCCGGATGCCACGGTTCGGAGCCTCGGCCCCGGCCATACTCAGTCATCGATCCCCTAGAGCCGCGAGGCGGCGGTCGCCCGGCTTCGGACACGGCTTCCGTTCCGCCTCTTGCTGTGCGGCGCTGTTCGAATGCCGCCGCATCGCGCGGAACGTTACCGTATCGCGATCAGATGACCACTTCGACGCCCTCGCCGGGGGGCTCGCCTGACACCCGTTCGGATTCCAGTGCCTGCTGGAGGATGATCACAGCGGCGGCCTGGTCGATGACCGAGCGGCCCTTCTTGGATCTCACCCCGGAGGCCCGCAGGCTCTGCCCGGCGGTCACCGTGGTCATCCGCTCGTCGACCAGCCGGACCGGGACCGGGGCGATGCCCTTGGCCAGTTCCTGGGCGAAGCCGCGGACCTTCACCGCGGCGGGGCCCTCGCCCCCCTTGAGGGAGCGAGGGAGCCCGACGACGACCTCGATCGGCTCGTACTCCTCGACGAGGTGCCTCAGCCGGCGGTGAGCCGCGGGGGCGTCCCGGCCCGGAACCGTCTCGACGGGCGTGGCGAGGATCCCGCCGGGGTCGCACGAGGCGACCCCGATCCGGGCGTCCCCGACGTCGATCGCGAGGCGACGTCCTCTGCGCATCTGCACGGAATCCTTACTTGGCCGTCTCCGCCACGAGCCGTTCGACGGCGTCGACGGCCTCGCCGACGGCGGCCGGGTTCTGGCCGCCGCCCTGGGCGACGTCCGGCTTGCCGCCACCGCCGCCGCCGAGGGTCTTGGCGGCCGTGCGGACCAGGTCACCGGCCTTGAGGCCGCGCTCGCGGGCGGCCTCGTTGGTGGCGATGACCGTCAGCGGCTTGTCATGGGCCACCGTGAACAGGGCGACCACGGCGGCCCGGCCGCCCTGGATGCGTCCGCGTACGTCGAGCACCAGCTTGCGCAGGTCGTCGGCGGTGGTGCCGTCCGGGACCTGGCCGGTGACCAGCGCCACGCCGCGGACGTCCTTGGCGGACCCGGCGAGACCCGCGGCGGCCTGGAGCACCTTCTCGGCGCGGAACTTCTCGATCTCCTTCTCGGCGTCCTTCAGCTTGCCGAGCATGGCGGAGACCTTCTCCGGGAGCTCCTCGGGACGGCCCTTGATCAGCTCCTGGAGCTGGGCGACGACCGTGTGCTCACGGGCGAGGAAGTTGTAGGCGTCGACACCGACGAGGGCCTCGATACGGCGCACACCCGAGCCGATGGAGGACTCGCCGAGCAGCTTGACCAGGCCGAGCTGCGCGGTGTTGTGGACGTGCGTGCCGCCGCACAGCTCCTTGGAGAAGTCGCCGATGGTCACCACGCGGACCCGCTCGCCGTACTTCTCGCCGAACTCGGCGATGGCGCCCTGCTTCTTGGCCTCGTCGATGCCCATGACCTCGGCGCGCACGTCCAGGTCGCGGGCGAGCACCTCGTTGATCTTCTGCTCGACGTCGGTCATCACGGCCGTCGGAACGGCCGACGGGGAACCGAAGTCGAAGCGGAAGCGGCCGGGCTGGTTCTCGGAACCGGCCTGGGCGGCCGTCGGGCCGAGGGCGTCGCGCAGGGCCTGGTGGGTGAGGTGGGTGGCCGAGTGGGCGCGGGCGACGGCCGTGCGGCGGCGGGCGTCGATCGAGGCGTGCGCCTTGGCTCCGACGGTGACCTCGCCGACCTGGACGAGGCCCTTGTGGACGTAGACGCCCGGGACCGGCTTCTGGCAGTCGCGGACCTCGATGACGGCACCGGAGTCGACCTTGATCCGGCCGGTGTCGCCGATCTGGCCGCCGCCCTCGGCGTAGAAGGGGGTGCGGTCGAGGACGATCTCGACCTCGTCGCCCTCGGTGGCGGCGGGCGAGGAGACGCCGTCGACCAGGATGCCGACGACCGTGGACTCGCCCTCGGTATCGGTGTAGCCGATGAAGTCGGTCTCACCGGCGCGGTCGGCGATCTCGCGGTAGGCGCCGAGGTCGGCGTGGCCGGTCTTCTTGGCCCGGGCGTCGGCCTTGGCGCGCTCCCGCTGCTCCTTCATCAGGCGGCGGAAGCCGTCCTCGTCCACGGCGAGGCCCTGCTCGGCGGCCATCTCCAGGGTGAGGTCGATCGGGAAGCCCCAGGTGTCGTGGAGCAGGAAGGCCTTCTCGCCCGGCAGCACGGTGGAGCCGGCGGCCTTGGTCTCGGTCACGGCGGTGTCGAGGATGTTGGTGCCGGCCTTCAGCGTCTTGAGGAAGGCGTTCTCCTCGGCCAGGGCGACCTTCTCGATCCGCTCGCGGTCGGTGATCAGCTCGGGGTACTGCTGCCCCATCGTGCCGATCACGACGTCGATCAGGTCCTTGACGACCGGACCGGTGGCGCCGAGCAGGCGCATGTTGCGGATGGCGCGGCGCATGATGCGGCGCAGGACGTAGCCGCGGCCCTCGTTGCCGGGGGAGACGCCGTCGCCGATGAGCATGGCGGCGGTGCGGATGTGGTCGGTGACGACCCGCAGCGAGACGTCGGAGGCCTTGGCCCGGCCGTAGCGGACACCGGTCAGCTCGGTGGCCTTGTCGATGACGGCCATGGAGGTGTCGATCTCGTACATGTTCTGCACGCCCTGCAGAATCATGGCGAGGCGCTCCAGGCCGAGGCCGGTGTCGATGTTCTTGCTCGGCAGGTCGCCGAGGATCTCGAAGTCCTCCTTCGAGGTGCCCTCGCCCCGCTCGTACTGCATGAAGACGAGGTTCCAGATCTCCACGTAGCGCTCGTCGTTGACGGCCGGGCCGCCCTCGGCGCCGAACTCCGGGCCGCGGTCGTAGTTGATCTCGGAGCAGGGGCCGCACGGGCCGGGGACGCCCATCGACCAGAAGTTGTCCTTCTTGCCCAGCCGCTGGATGCGCTCGGCGGGGACGCCGACGACGTCGCGCCAGATCTGCTCGGCCTCGTCGTCGTCCTGGTAGACGGTGATCCACAGGCGCTCCGGCGCCAGGCCGTAACCGCCCTCGTCCTGGGGCGTGGTGAGCAGCTCCCAGGCGAGCTTGATGGCGCCTTCCTTGAAGTAGTCGCCGAACGAGAAGTTGCCGCACATCTGGAAGAACGTGCCGTGGCGGGTGGTCTTGCCGACCTCTTCGATGTCGGGCGTGCGCACGCACTTCTGCACGCTGGTGGCGCGCGGGGCGGGCGGGGTGACCTCACCCAGGAAGTACGGCTTGAAGGGCACCATGCCGGCGTTGACCAGCAGCAGAGTCGGGTCGTCCGCGATGAGCGACGCCGAAGGGACGACGGTGTGCCCGCGCTCCTCGAAGAAGCTCAGCCAGCGGCGGCGGATCTCAGCCGACTCCATCAGTGGTCCTCATTCCGGTTGTGCGTGTGCGTCGTGCGGTCGATGACGTACGACTTCGGCTTGTTGCGGTTCTCGATGGCGGCGTGACGCCGCGCGGGGGGAAGCTCCGGATCCGCGTGCAGGCCCAGCGCGTCCTCCAGTTCGGCCTCCCGCTGGGCCATGTTGGCGCGGACGTCGAGGGCGAAGCCCACGGCCCGGTCCTTGAGCCGGTGGCCCGCCTCGACCGCCTTGTTCGCGGCCGCGGCGGCGAGGCTCTCGGGGGTCAGCTGCTTCAGCTTGCGGTTGACCTTGGTGGTGGCCCACACGCCGGCGGCGACGCCCGAGGTGAACCAGAACGTACGGCGGAACATCGCTGGCCTCAGTCCTTCTTCCGCTTGACCCGCCGCGCGGCCGGTACGGTCCGGCCCACGATCACGGTACGTCTCGACGACTTGGCGGGCACGTCCTCCTTGTGGCCGCCGAGGGCCCGGCGCACGCCGTACCCGAAGGCGGCGACCTTGACCAGCGGGCCGCCGAAGGCGGAGGCGACGGTCGTGGACAGCGCGGACGCGTTCGACGTGACCTCCTGGACGTCCGAGGCGATGGCGTCGACCCGGTCGATCTGGGTCTGCGCCGAGCGCACCGCCGTCGAGGCGTCCGCCAGCAGCGGCACGGCCTGGTCGGTCACCTCCGCCACCAGCTTGGTCGTCGCCCTGAGCGTCTGGGCCAGCCTCGCCAGGGCCACGGCGAGGAAGGAGACCAGGATCGCCCAGAAGACCGCCACCAGGATGCCGGCCACCTCGCCACCGGACACTGCGCACCCGCTCCCTAAACGTGCCTGAACATCGAAGAAGTCGTGCACCGAGCCTATCGCGCCGGGGCTCGCGCTCCGTACCGGATTACGGCGCGGCCGCAGCGGAGCCGCGGGACGCGGTTGTACGGAGCGAACACGCTTCAGTACGCTCCGTGTCCCATGCGACCTCCTCGGCGCGACGGTGCGCCCGCCCCCGGCAATCTTCCCCCGGAGCTGGACGCGTTCGTGGGCCGGGCGGCCGAACTGGCCGGACTGGCCGGGGCGCTGGACGCCTCCCGGCTGGTGACCGTGACCGGGACCGGCGGGGTCGGCAAGTCGCGGCTCGCCGCGCGGGCCGCGGCCCGGTCCGCGCCGCCGGACGGGGTGTGGCGCGTGGACCTGGCGCCGGTGCGCGATCCGGAGTTCGTGGACCACGCGGTCGCGGCGGCGCTGGGGCAGACCGACCACACCGCGCGGCCGCCGCGCGAGACGCTCCTCGCGCACCTCGCCGACCGCCGGCTCCTGCTAATCCTCGACGGGTTCGAGCATCTGGTGGGCGCGTGCGCCCCGCTGGTGACGGCGGTGCTGCGGCGGGCGCCGGGGCTGCGGGTGCTCGCGGTGGGGCGCCGGCCGCTGGGGGTGGCGGGCGAGCGGCTGTTCCCGCTGGCGCCGCTGCCCGAGGACGAGGCCGCCGAGCTCTTCCGGGACCGGGCCGCGCAGCAGGGGGTGGCGTGCGGTGACGACCGGACGGTACGGCAGGTGTGCCGGCGTCTGGACGGCATCCCGCTCGCCGTCGAACTGGCGGCGGGACGGCTGCGGGCGCTGTCGCCCGGGCAGTTGCTGGACCGGCTGGACGACCGGTTCGGGCTGCTGGCCGGCGGCGGGCGGGAGGCGCCGCACCGGCATCGGACGCTGCGCACGGCGATCGGCTGGAGCCACGAGCTGTGCACGCCCGGGGAACGGCTGCTGTGGGCCCGGTTGTCGGTGTTCGCCGGCGCCTTCGACCTGGAGGCCGCCGAGTACGTGTGCGGCGGGCACGGCCTGCCCGCCGACGAGGTCCTCGACGTGCTGACCGAACTGATCGCGCAGTCCGTGGTGGCCCGCGAGGAGACCCGGGCCGGGCCGCGCTACCGCATGCTGGACACGGTCCGGGCGTACGGCGCGCAGTGGCTGGCGGCGGCCGGCGACGCGGCCCGGATGCGCCGACGGCACCGCGACTGGTACGTGGGCCTGGCGACCTGGTGCGAGCTGGACTGGTTCTCCCCGCGGCAGCGCGAGGTGGCGGCGCGCGTCGAGGCGGAACTGCCGAATCTGCGCTGCGCCCTGGAGTACTGCCTGAGCGAGCCGGAGGAGGCCCGGCTGGGCCAGTACCTCGCGGGTTCGCTGTGGTTCTGCTGGGTCGGCTGCGGGCGACTGGCGGAGGGGCGGCACTGGCTGGAGCGGAGCCTGCGGCTGGACTCCGGCAACGAGCACTCCCGGCTGAAGGCCCTGTGGGTGCTCGGGTACGTCGCCGTGCTCCAGGGCGACGCGGCGGCGGCGCCGGCCGCGCTCCAGGAGTGCCGGGAGGCGGCGCAGCGGTCCGCGAGCGCCGTGGCGCTGGCCTACGCCGAGCACCGCACCGGCTGCCTGGCGCTGGTCACGGACGACATGGCGGGCGCGGAAACGCTGCTGCGCTCGGCGCTGGCGCGCTACCGGGAGGTCGGCGAGCTGAACAGCAACGTCCTGATGGCCCAGGTCGAGCTGGCGATGGCGCGGGCGTTCCGGGGCGATCCGGCGGACGCGGTGGAGCTGTGCGAGGACGTGCGCCGGGTGTGCGAGGACCACGGCGAGCGCTGGGCCCGCGGTTACGCGCTGTTCGTGCTGGCGTACGCCGCCTGGGCCGAGGGCGACCCGCCCCGCGCCCGCACCCTGCTCACCGACTTCCTGTCCGGCGCGCACGCCTTCCACGACCTGCTCGGCACGGTGCTGGCGATCGAGCTGCTGGCCCTGGTCACCACGGCGGACGGCGATCCGGCCGAGGCCGCGGTGCTCCAGGGCGCGGCGCAGGGCATGTGGCCGTCGGTGGGCCTGCCGCTGTTCGGGTCGGCGCACTACAACGTCCCGCACGAGCGGTGCGAGGCGACGGCGCGGCGGCTGCTGGGCGACGAGCGCTACGAGGCGTGCGTACGGCAGGGCGCGCGGCTCGGCCGGGAGGAGGCGGTGGGGCTGGCGCTCGGCCGGCCGGGGTCGGTGGCGGCGCCGCCGGATCCGTGCGGGCCGGTGCGGCGGGCCCGCGGCGCGGCGCACATGCGCGAGCCCGCCGCCTCGCCCACCCGGAAGGGCGGGGAGACGGCGGGCTGATGCGCGGTTCGGGCTGCGTCCGGGTCAGCGGGCGTAGTACTCGACGACGAGCTGCTCGTCGCAGATCACCGGGATCTCCTTGCGGTTCGGCTCGCGGTCCAGGCGGAACGCCAGGGCCCTGAGGTTCACCTGGAGGTAGCGCGGGGTCTCGCCGTCGGGGGCGAAGCCGCCCTCGCGGGCGATGGCGAAGAGGGTCTTCTCGCGGCTGCGCTCGCGGACCATCACCACGTCGTCGGGACGGACACGGAACGAGGGCTTGTCGACCTTCTGGCCGTTGACCTCGATGTGGCCGTGGACGACCATCTGGCGGGCCTGGTAGATCGTGCGGGCGATGCCCGAACGCAGCACCAGGGCGTCCAGACGACGCTCCAGCTCGATGATCAGGGCCTCACCGGTCTTGCCCTGGACCTTGGAGGCACGCTCGTAGGCGCGGACGAGCTGGCGCTCGGACACGTCGTACTGCGCGCGCAGACGCTGCTTCTCGAGCAGGCGGACCTTGTAGTCCGAGTTCTGCTTGCGGCCACGGCCGTGCTCGCCCGGCGGGTAGGGGCGGGCCTCGAAGTACTTGACGGCCTTCGGGGTCAGCGCGATACCGAGGGCACGCGACTTCTTGACCTTGGGGCGGGACTGGTTCGCCACTGTCTTTGTCTCTTTCGTAGTCTTCCGGCTCGTCAGGGTTGAGGGAGGTCGCATCCGCAGCCGGGGAATCCCGCCGGGTCCGCGCAGGACCTGCCGGGCAGCCGCTCCCCTGGTCTGGGCACATACGTGCAGCACGCGAGTGGCCCACCGACCGTCCCGGGACTCCGGGTGGTGGTGGGCTGCCCGCGACACCGTTCGACGGTGCGCGACGCTCCTGGAGCCGGTCCGCGAGGGGCCGGGCTCCGACCGGCCTGCCCCGCTCTGACAGCACGGGACTCGGCACTCCAGGCAAGTCTACAGGGTGCTCAGGACCGCTTGCGCCCCAGGTGCTTCCTGGTCCACTCGACGGCGTCCGCGTACCGCGCCTCCGCCCCGTGCCGGGTCGGGGTGTAGTACGTGCGGTCCTTGAGGGCGTCCGGCGCGTACTGCTGCTCGGCGATGCCCTCGGGCAGGTCGTGCGGGTAGACGTACCCCTGTCCGTGACCGAGCTTGCCCGCGCCCTGGTAGTGGGAGTCGCGCAGATGCGTGGGCACCGGCCCCGCCGACCCCGTGCGGACGTCGTCCAGGGCGGCGCCGATCGCGGTGGTGGCGGCGTTGGACTTGGGCGCCAGGGCGAGGGCGATGGTGGCGTGGCTGAGGGTGAGGGCGGCCTCCGGGAAGCCGATCATGGCGACGGCCTGGGCGGCGGCGACCGCGATCGGCAGGGCGTTCGGGTCGGCCAGGCCGATGTCCTCGCTGGCGGAGATCATCAGGCGGCGGGCGATGAAGCGCGGGTCCTCCCCGGCATCGATCATCCGGGCCAGGTAGTGCAGGGCGGCGTCGACATCGGAGCCGCGGATCGACTTGATCAGGGCGCTGGCCACGTCGTAGTGCTGGTCGCCGTCCCGGTCGTACTGCACGGCGGCGCGGTCGACCGTCGCCTCCAGCGTCGCCAGGCCGATGCCGCTCTCGCCCTTGTCCAGGGCGGCTCCGGCGGCGGCCTCCAGGGCGGTCAGGGCACGGCGGGCGTCGCCGCCGGCGATCCGCAGCAGGTGGGCCTCGGTGTCCTCGGGGAGCGTGACGGCGCCCCCCAGGCCGCGCTCGTCGGTGAGGGCGCGCCGGATCAGGCCCCGCACGTCGTCGTCGGTGAGGGGTTCGAGGGTCAGCAGCAGGGATCGGGAGAGCAGAGGGGAGATCACCGAGAAGTACGGGTTCTCGGTGGTCGCCGCGATCAGCGTGACCCAGCGGTTCTCCACGGCGGGCAGGAGGGAGTCCTGCTGGGCCTTGCTGAAGCGGTGGATCTCGTCCAGGAAGAGGACGGTCTCCTTGCCGAAGCCGCCGGTGGCGCGGCGGGCGCCGTCGATGACCGCGCGGACCTCCTTGACGCCGGCGGTGATCGCGGACAGCTCCACGAACCGCTTGTCGGTCGCCTTGGAGACGACGTACGCCAGGGTCGTCTTGCCGGTGCCGGGCGGGCCCCACAGGATCACCGAGGACGGGCCCGCCGGTCCCCCGGCGCCCTCGCCGACCAGCCGGCGCAGGGGTGAGCCGGGCTTGAGCAGGTGCTGCTGGCCGACCACCTCGTCGAGGGTGCGCGGGCGCATGCGCACCGCCAGGGGACTCGCGGTCGGGTCTTTCTCCTGGCGTTCTTCTGCCGCGGCGGTGAACAGGTCGGGCTCCACGCCGGAAACCCTAATTCACCGCGCCGACAACGCCGCCCGGCACCGGTGTCAGGCCCAGAGCTGGCTGCCCCAGCGGGTCAGGACCAGCATGACGATGATGCCGACGTGCGTGACCGGCAGCACCCAGGTGAACTCGGCGAAGAACCGCTTGAGCCCGTCCGGCGCCGGCAGGAAGCCGTTGCGGACGTTGAGCGACGTCACGTACCAGAACATGACGATGGTGGCGACCCAGGCCAGCGAGCACCACAGGCACAGCGCGTTGATCCGGTACAGCGACTGGAACATCAGCCAGGCGCAGAAGACGACGCCGAAGAGCGTGCCCGCGTTGAAGGCGAGCCAGTACCAGCGCGGGAAGCGGGCCCGGGCGAGCAGGCTCATGCCGACGCAGATCACGATGCCGTAGGTGACCAGGCCGAGCATCGGGTTGGGGAAGCCGAAGACCGAGGCCTGGGCGCTCTCCATGACGCTGCCGCAGGAGACGATCGGGTTGAGGCTGCAACTCGGCGTGAACGTCTCGCCCCGCGCCTCGGCTTCAAGGATCTTGAACTTGTCGAGCGTGATGACCCACGCGGCGAGCAGTCCTGCCGCGCCCGTGATCACCAGCAGCAGCGCGAAGGCCCGGCTGCCGCCCACCGTGCGCGGCTCGGCGGCGGCGCGCTGCGGCTCGGGCTCGGGCTCGGTGGAGACGTCCTTGACTGTCGTCTTGCTCATCACGCCGATTCCGTCACTTGAGGGGGGCCTGCTTCCGGCAGGGGACATTGTGCCGCACGCGCGCGTAAGTCCACCGTTCGCCGCACATGAGGACGTACGGCCCGGTGACCGGTTCCGGACACGCGTGAGGGCGCCGGCCGCCCGGCGCGGAGCGCGGCGCCCTCACGGGTGTCGGTCAGCCCAGCCGGGCTTCGAGTTCGGCGACGATCTCGTTGACGCCGACGGCCGTCTGCTCGCCGGACTCCATGTCCTTGAGCTGGACGACGCCCTCGGCGAGGTCGCGTTCGCCGGCCACGATCGTGTAGCGGGCACCGCTGCGGTTGGCGTTCTTCATGGCGCCCTTGAGGCCCTTGGCGCCGTAGCAGAAGTCCGCGGCGACGCCCTGCTTGCGCAACTCGGTGACCTTGGCGAACAGCACCCGGCGGGCCTCCTCGCCGAGCGGCACCGCGAAGACGCTGGTGGCGGCGGGGAGTTGCAGCTGGATCCCCTCCGCCTCCAGGGCGAGCACCGTGCGGTCGACGCCGAGCGCCCAGCCGACGGACGGCAGCGCGGGGCCGCCGATCATCTCGGACAGGCCGTCGTAGCGGCCGCCGCCGCCCACCGCGGACTGGGAGCCCAGGCCGTCGTGCACGAACTCGAAGGTGGTCCGCGTGTAGTAGTCCAGGCCGCGCACCAGCTTCGGGTCGTCCTCGAAGGCGACGCCCGCCGCGCCGATCAGCTCCCGGACCTCCTCGTGGTACGCCTTGCAGGCGTCGCAGAGGAAGTCGCGCAGCAGCGGGGCGTCGGTGAGCTGCTTCTGGACGTCCTGGCGCTTGTCGTCGAGGACGCGCAGCGGGTTGATCTCGGCGCGGCGCAGGGTGTCCTCGTCGAGGTCGAGGCCGCGCAGGAACTCCTGGAGGGCGGCCCGGTAGACCGGGCGGCATTCCGTGTCGCCGAGGCTGTTGAGCAGGATGCGGAAGTCGCTCAGGCCCAGCGACCGGTAGGCCTGGTCGGCCAGGATGATCAGCTCGGCGTCGAGGGCGGGGTCCTCCGCGCCGATGGCCTCGGCGCCGACCTGGGAGAAGTGGCGGTAGCGGCCCTTCTGGGGGCGCTCGTAGCGGTAGTACGAGCCCGAGTACCAGAGCTTGACCGGCAGGTTGCCCGCCTTGTGCAGGTTGGCCTCCAGCGCGGCGCGCAGCACCGACGCCGTGCCCTCGGGGCGCAGGGCGAGCCGGTCGCCGCCCTTGGTCTCGAAGGCGTACATCTCCTTGGTGACGATGTCGGTGGACTCGCCGACACCGCGCGCGAACAGCTCGACGTTCTCGAAGCCGGGCGTCTCGACGTAGCCGTAGCCGGACGTGCGCAGCGGGGCGGCGATCGCCTCGCGGACGGCCAGGTACGCGGCGCTGTCCGGCGGGATCAGGTCGTACGTGCCCTTGGGGGCCTTGAAGGTGCTCACGGAAGGTCTCTCGTCACATTCCTCGTCGGGGAGCCTCGGCGGCTTTCTGGCCGGCGGCCACCTGCCGCAGATACGGGTTGGTGGCGCGCTCCTGGCCGATGGTGGTCTGGGGGCCGTGGCCGGACAGCACCACGGTCGAGTCGTCGAGCGGCAGGCACACGCGGGCCAGCGAGTCGAGCATCTCGGCCATGTCACCGCCGGGCAGGTCGGTGCGTCCGATGGAGCCGGCGAAGAGCAGATCCCCGGAGAAGAACACGGACGGGACGTCCGCGCTCTCGGGCATCCGGAAGGCCACCGACCCCTTGGTATGGCCGGGCGCGTGCGCGACGGAGAACTCCAGCCCCGCCAGGTCCAGCGTCACCCCGTCGGACAGCTCCCTGACGTCGTCGGGCTCCCCCACGGTCAGCTCGCCCAGCAGCGGCGTCCCGACCGACAGGCCGATGGCCTTCGCCGGGTCGCTCATCATGTACCGGTCCTCGGGGTGGATCCAGGCCGGCACGTCGTGCGCTCCGCAGACCGGGACGACCGAGGCGACGTGGTCGATGTGGCCGTGGGTGAGGACGACGGCGACGGGCTTGAGCCGATGCTTCTTCAGCGCTTCCTCGACTCCTGGGGCCGCCTGGTGGCCCGGGTCGATGATCACGCACTCCTCACCGGCGGCGGGGGCGACGAGATAACAGTTCGTCCCCCAGGCACCGGCGGGGAACCCGGCAATGAGCACGATCGTCCTTCGTTTGTGTCGACGGGGGCGGACTCGGCGACCGCCGAGCCTGACCCCAAGAGCCTACCGGCGCTGCCGATTCCTCAGCGAACCCATATACGGTACGGGGCACACACAGGCGGTCGGCTCACCGCGCGTACGCGTACCGGTCGACGTTCGAGACGCATGAGGAGTACATCCGGTGGTCAGCCAGGAACAGCGGCGGCGTCAGCTCGCCCGGGAGAAGTTCTTGCGGCAGCAGCAGCGGCGCACCGACGCCCGGCGCAAGGCGCGTACGCGCAACGCCGTGATCGCTTCGGCGCTCGGCGTGGTCCTGATCGGCAGCCTCGCGCTGTACACGACCGGCGTACTCGAGGACGACGACAGGACCACCGCGGGCACGGAGGTCACGGAGAGCGCCTCGCCGAGCAAGGCGCCGGACCCGTGCGACGAGCCGGCCGCCGGCAAGGCCGCGACGGCGACCTGGGAGAAGGAGCCGGCGATGACCATCGACACGTCGGCGCAGTACACGATGAAGCTGGCCACGACCTGCGGCGACATAGACATCGCGCTGAAGACGTCGGCGGCCCCGCACACCGTGAACTCGTTCGGCTTCCTGGCCGGCAAGGGCTACTTCGACCACACCAAGTGCCACCGGCTGACCACCAACGGCATCTACGTGCTCCAGTGCGGCGACCCGACGGGCAGCGGCAGCGGCGGTCCCGGGTACACGATCCCGGACGAGAACCTCAAGGACACGAGCCTCAAGGACAACATCTACCCCGCCGGCACCGTGGCCATGGCGAACACCGGCCAGCCGGACTCCGGCGGCAGCCAGTTCTTCCTCGTCTACCAGGACAGTCAGCTGCCGCCCAGCTACACCCCGTTCGGTACCGTTTCCGAGTCCGGCATGACGGTCCTGAAGAAGATCGCCGACGCGGGCGAGAGCACCGGAGCCGGTGACGGAGCCCCGAACGCGACCGTTGTGATCGACAAGGCGACCGTCACGAAATCCTGACCGCCAACTGCGCAATTTCGGTCGCGCGGGATGCGGACAGGCAACCCGCCGGTCGCCTATGTTGGCCGTGACGAAACTGTGGACGATGCCCGGGAGAGCTGAGGCCCCCGCAGGCATCATGTGGAGGAGGCGCTGTGAGCAGCGACCCGTGGGGCCGCGTCGACGAGACGGGGACCGTGTACGTGCGTACGGCCGACGGCGAGCAGGTCGTCGGTTCCTGGCAGGCCGGCTCCCCCGAGGAAGCGTTGGCCTACTTCGAGCGCAAGTACGAGGGCCTGGTTGTCGAGATCGGCCTCCTCGAGAAGCGTGTGCGCACCACCGACCTGTCGGCGAAGGACGCGACGGCGGCCATCGACCATCTGCGCGAGCAGGTCGAGGCGCACCACGCGGTCGGCGACCTGGACGCGCTGCGGGCCCGCCTGGACAAGCTGGCCCAGACCGTCGAGGCGCGACGCGAGGAGCGCAAGGTGCAGCGGGCGCGGCAGACCGACGAGGCCCGGCACGCCAAGGAGGCGCTGGTCGCCGAGGCGGAGGAGCTGGCGCAGTCCGACCAGTGGCGGGCGGCCGGTGAGCGGCTGCGGGCCCTGGTGGACACCTGGAAGGGGCTGCCGCGGCTGGACCGCAAGTCGGACGACGAGCTGTGGCACCGCTTCTCACACGCCCGGTCGGCGTTCTCCAAGCGCCGCAAGGCGCACTTCGCGCAGCTGGACGCGCAGCGCGAGGAGGCCCGCAGGACCAAGGAGCGGCTGGTCGCCGAGGCCGAGGAGCTGTCGAACTCGACGGACTGGGGGCCGACGGCCGCGCGCTACCGGGAGCTGATGACCGAGTGGAAGGCCGCGGGCCGCGCACAGCGTGAGCACGAGGACGACCTGTGGAACCGCTTCCGCGGCGCCCAGGACGTCTTCTTCGCCGCCCGCAGCTCGGTCTTCGCCGAGCGGGACGCGGAGCAGGCGGAGAACCTCAAGCTCAAGGAGGAGCTGGCCGAGGAGGCCGAGAAGATCCTCCCGGTCACCGACCTGAAGGCCGCGCGGGCCGCCTTCCGCTCGGTGAACGAGCGCTGGGAGGCCATCGGCCATGTGCCGCGCGACGCCCGGCCGAAGGTCGAGGGCCGTATGCACGCCGTGGAGCGGGCCATCCAGGAGGCCGAGGAGGCCGAGTGGCGCCGCACCAACCCGGAGGCACGCGCGCGTGCCGAGGGGCTGACCGGCCAGCTCCAGGCCGCCGTCGACAAGCTGACGCAGCAGATCGAGCAGGCGCGCGCGCAGGGCAACAACGCCAAGGCGGACAAGCTCGAAAGGGAGCTGGAGGGCCGTCAGGCGCTGCTGGACCAGGCGCTCAAGGGTCTGCAGGAGTTCGGCGGCTGACCCGTCGCACGCGGAAGGGGCTCCCCGCGGGGAGCCCCTTCCGCGTGTCTGCTGGTGTCCGTGCCGGTGCGTGTGCCTGGTGCGGAGTGCTACGACCGGCTGCGCGCCGACGTCACCCGGTACACGTCGTAGACGCCCTCGACGCCGCGGACGGCCTTCAGGACGTGGCCCAGGTGTTTGGGGTCGCCCATCTCGAAGGTGAAGCGGGAGATGGCGACGCGGTCGCGGGAGGTCTGGACGGCCGCGGAGAGGATGTTGACGTGCTGGTCGGACAGCACGCGCGTGACGTCCGACAGCAGCCGGGAGCGGTCCAGCGCCTCGACCTGGATGGCGACCAGGAAGACCGAGGACTGGGTGGGTGCCCACTCGACGTCGAGGATCCGCTCGGGTTCCCGGGACAGTGACTCCACGTTCACGCAGTCGCTGCGGTGAACCGATACGCCACTACCGCGCGTGACGAAGCCGATGATCGGGTCGCCGGGGACGGGCGTACAGCAGCGGGCCAGCTTGACCCAGACGTCCTCCACGCCCTTGACGACCACGCCCGGGTCGGCGCTGGAGCGGCGTTTGCGGCCGCGGCCGCGCGCCGGCGGGACGCTCTCGTCGATCTCCTCGGTGGCCGCCTCCTCCCCGCCGAAGCCCTGGACCAGCTTCTGCACGATGTTCTGTGCCGAGACATGGCCCTCGCCGATCGCCGCGTAGAGGGCGGAGATGTCCGAGTAGCGCATCTCGTGGGCGAGCGTGACAAGGGAGTCGCCGGTCAGGATGCGCTGGATCGGCAGGTTCTGCTTGCGCATGGCGCGCACGATGGCGTCCTTGCCCTGCTCGATCGCCTCGTCGCGGCGCTCCTTGGAGAACCACGCCCGGATCTTGTTGCGGGCGCGCGGCGACTTCACGAACCCGAGCCAGTCGCGGGACGGGCCCGCGCCGGCCGCCTTGGAGGTGAAGACCTCCACCAGGTCGCCGTTGTCCAGGGTGGATTCGAGCGGGACGAGCCGGCCGTTGACCCGCGCCCCTATGGTGCGGTGCCCCACCTCGGTGTGGACGGCGTAGGCGAAGTCCACGGGGGTGGCACCCGCGGGGAGCGCTATGACGTCACCCTTGGGGGTGAAGACGAAGACCTCGTTGCGGGACAGGTCGAAGCGCAGTGACTCCAGGAACTCGCTGGGGTCCTCGGTCTCCTTCTGCCAGTCGAGGAGCTGGCGCAGCCACGCCATGTCGTTGATGGCGTCCTTGTCCTTGCCGGACGCCTTGGGCACGTCGGTGCGCACCTTGGAGGCGCCGGCGACGGCCTCCTGCTTGTACTTCCAGTGCGCGGCGATGCCGTACTCGGCGCGGCGGTGCATGTCGAAGGTGCGGATCTGCAACTCGACCGGCTTGCCGTTGGGGCCGATGACCGTCGTGTGCAGCGACTGGTACATGTTGAACTTGGGCATCGCGATGTAGTCCTTGAACCGGCCGGGGACCGGGTTCCATCGCGCGTGCACCGTGCCGAGGGCCGCGTAGCAGTCGCGGACGGTGTCCACCAGGACGCGGATGCCCACCAGGTCGTAGATCTCGGCGAAGTCGCGGCCGCGGACGATCATCTTCTGGTAGACGCTGTAGTAGTGCTTCGGGCGGCCGGTGACGGTCGCCTTGATGCGGGCGGAGCGCAGGTCCTGCTGGACCTCGTCGGTCACTATGGCGAGGTACTCGTCGCGCTTGGGGGCGCGCTCGGCGACCAGGCGGACGATCTCGTCGTACATCTTGGGGTAGAGGATCGCGAAGGCGAGGTCCTCCAGCTCCCACTTGATGGTGTTCATGCCCAGGCGGTGGGCGAGCGGCGCGTAGATCTCCAGGGTCTCGCGCGCCTTCTTCTCCTGCTTCTCACGCTTGAGATAGCGCATGGTGCGCATGTTGTGCAGGCGGTCGGCGAGCTTGATGACCAGGACGCGGGGGTCCTTGGCCATGGCGACGACCATCTTGCGCACGGTCTCGGCCTGCGCGGCCTCGCCGAACTTGACCTTGTCCAGCTTGGTGACGCCGTCGACGAGCAGGGCGACCACGTCACCGAAGTCGCGGCGCAGGTCCTCCAGGCCGTACTCGGTGTCCTCGACGGTGTCGTGCAGCAGGCCGGCCATCAGCGTGGCCGGGTCCATGCCCAGCTCGGCGAGGATGGTGGTGACGGCGAGGGGGTGCGTGATGTACGGGTCGCCGCTCTTGCGCTTCTGGCCGCGGTGCCAGCGCTCGGCGACCTGGTAGGCCTTCTCGATCTGGCGCAGCGTCGACGTCTCGATCTTGGGGTCGTTGCTGCGGACTATCCGGAGCAGGGGCTCCAGGACCGGGTTGTACGGGTTGGCGCGCTGGACGCCGAGGCGGGCCAGACGGGCGCGGACGCGGTTGGAGGAGCCGGAGCGGGGTGCCTGGGGCGTCGCGGCCGGGCGGATCGGGGCCGTCGGCGCGGGCCGCTCGGGAGGGGCCGGCTTGGGGCGCGAGGGCTCGGCGGTGTTCGCGAGGGGCGCGGACTGGGCGTGCTCGACCGACCCGCGGGAGTCGTTCCTCGTGGGCTGCGCGGGCTGGGCCGCGGCGTCCGAGGCGCGCTCGGGCTTGGCGGCGGTCAGGTGCTGGGCCTCGTCTGGCAAGAGGGCTCCTCGTGCGCGATCCGGGTCCCCCGGTCAGGCTCCGGAAACCCCATGGTAGCGATCCTGGGCTCCAGGATCGCCTTCAGGCCGGAGTGAGGGGCCGTCTGTCCGGGCAACGCCTGGGGCGGGCGGTGGATTCCCCCGGGCCGGTCCCGCGGGTGTCGGCCGGCTTGCGCCCGCCTTGCCGGCGGATTTCGCGCGGCCTGCGGGCGCGTTCCGGTCCGGCCGGGTCCGCGCGACGCGAAGGCGCCCCCCGGAGGTGAGGGGCGCCTTGTGTGCCGCACCGTGCGTCAGACCGTGAGCAGGGCCTCCAGCGGGGCCCCGGCCAGCGCCCGTGCCAGACGGGTCCGGCCGTCGAGGAAGGCCAGCTCCATCAGCACGGCCACACCCGCCACCTCGGCGCCGGACCGGCGGATCAGCTCCAGGGACGCCTCCGCCGTGCCGCCGGTGGCGAGGACGTCGTCGACGACCAGCACACGGTCACCGCCGGTCAGGTCCTCGGCGTGCACCTCGATCTCGGCCGAGCCGTACTCCAGGTCGTACGCCTGGCGCAGGGTCGCTCCCGGGAGCTTGCCCGCCTTGCGGACGGGGACGAAGCCGACGCCCGCGCGGACGGCGACCGGGGCGCCGAGGATGAAGCCGCGGGCCTCCAGACCGACGACCTTGGTGGCGCCGGTGCGCTGCGCGATGCCGGCCAGCTCGTCCGTCAGCGCGGTGAACGCCGCCGGGTCCGCCAGGAGCGGGGTGATGTCCTTGAACATCACTCCCGGCTCCGGGTAGTCGGCCACGTCACGGATGCGGCTGAGCAGCAGCTCCTGGATGTCGGTCATCGGCGCTTCCCCGAAGGTCGGCCGCGGCCGCGGGTGCGCGACGCGGGCTGGTTGCGCGGGCCGACGACCGCCGGAGCGGCGTCCTCCGGCCCGTCGTCGAGCGGCTCGCCGGCGTCCTCGACGGCCGGCGTCGCGCCCTGCTCGGCACTCTGGGCCCGCTTGGCGAGGACCCGCTTGCGCAGGGCCTTCATCTGCGGCTCGCGCTCCTTGAGGTCGGCGACGAGCGGCGTGGCGATGAAGATCGAGGAGTACGCGCCGGCCGCGAGGCCGACGAACAGCGACAGCGAGATGTCGTTGAGCATGCCGGCGCCCAGCACACCGCCACCGATGAACAGCAGGCCCGCCACCGGCAGCAGCGCGACCACCGTGGTGTTGATCGAGCGGACCAGGGTGCTGTTGATCGAGCGGTTGGCGATGTCGCCGTAGGTCCAGCGGGTCTGCTTGGTGATGTCCCTCGTCTGTTCCTTGAGGCTGTCGAAGACCACCACGGTGTCGTAGAGCGAGTAACCGAGGATCGTGAGCAGACCGATCACCGTGCCGGGTGTGACCTCGAAGCCCACCAGGGCGTAGATGCCGACGGTGATGGTGATGTCGTGGATCAGGGCGACGAACGCGGCGACGGCCATGCGCCACTCGAACGCGATCGCCAGGTAGATCACGACCAGGAAGAGGAAGATGCCGAGGCCCTGCCAGGCCTTGTTGGCGATCTGTTCGCCCCAACTGGGGCCGACCAGCTCGGCGTTGATCTTCTCGGCGTCGACCTTCATGTCCTCGGCCAGCGCCTGGTTGATCCGGTCCGCCTGGCCCGTGTCGATGCCGGCGATCTGGATGCGCAGGCTGCCGTTGCCGAGCTGCTGGACGATCGCGTCGTGCCCGGAGGCCTCCTCCGCGAACTCCTCGGCCTGGGTGACCGAGACGGACGTCCTCGGGGTGGTGAAGACGGCGCCGCCCTGGAACTCGATGCCCATGTTCAGGCCGCGCACCGCCAGGCCGACGATGGCCGTGATGGTGATCAGGATCGAGATGCCGTACCAGATCTTGCGGTTGCCGACGAAGTCGTAGCTGACCTCGCCGCGGTGCAGTCGGGCGCCGAGGTTGCCGAGCTTCGACATCTCACGCCTCCTTCGTTTCGACGGGGGCGGCGGGGCGGCGGGTGCGGCGCAGCGGCGGCCGGGCACCCAGGCGCTTGGGGTCGAGGCCGGACCACGGGTGGCCGCCGGCGAAGAACTCCCGGCGGGCCACGATCGTCAGCAGCGGCTTGGTGAAGAGGAAGACGACCACGACGTCGAGCAGGGTGGTGAGGCCGAGCGTGAACGCGAAGCCCTGGACCTTGCCGACACTGACGATGAACAGCACCGCGGCGGCGAGGAACGACACGAAGTCGGAGACCAGGATGGTGCGCCGGGCGCGCGGCCAGGCCCGCTCGACGGCGGGCCGCAGCGTACGGCCCTCGCGGATCTCGTCCCGGACCCGTTCGAAGTAGACGATGAACGAGTCCGCCGTGATGCCGATGGCGACGATGGCGCCGCAGACGGCCGGCAGGTTCAGCGCGAAGCCGATGGCCGGGCCGAGCAGCGACATCAGTACGTAGGTGAGGGCGGCGGAGACCAGCAGCGACAGGATCGCGATGAACGACAGGCCGCGGTAGTAGACCAGCAGGTAGACCACGACCAGGGCCAGACCGATGGCGCCCGCGATCAGACCGGCCTCCAGCTGGTCGCCGCCGAGCGCCGCGGTCACCGTGGTGACGCTGTCCTCGCGGAAGGTCAGCGGCAGCGCGCCGTACGACAGCATGTTCGCGAGGCCCTGCGCCTCGTCCTGCGTGAAGCTGCCGGAGATCTCGGCGTTGCCGCCGGTGATCGACTGGCTGACGTAGGGGCTGGAGACGACCTCGCCGTCGAGGACGATGCCGAACTGGTTCTGCGGGGACTGGTTCTGCGCGAGCGTGCCGGTGATGTCGGCGAACTTCCCGGCACCGGCGGAGGTGAAGTCCATCTGGACCTTCCAGCCGGCGCCGCTCTGGGTGTCGTAGACGGCCTGGGCGTCGTCGACCTCGGTGCCGTCGACCGCGGCCGGGCCGAGCAGGTACTTGTACCAGACGCCCTGGATCTCGCCGCAGCCCACGGTGGAGTCGGTGGGCTTGGCGCCCTCACCGGTGGTGGCGCGGACCGACTGCTTGCTGCAGTCGAGCGCCGCGTACGCGGCCTGGAGTTCGCTGTCGGCGTCGCCGGTGGTGCCGCCGCTCGCCGACGGGGTGGGGCTGGGCGAGCCGGAGCCGGACGCGGAGGGGCTGGCGTCGGCCTTGAGGGCGTCCGTGACGGCCCGGCCCTGGGTGGTGGCACCGGCCGAGGGGGTCGCGCTCCGGTCGGCGGAGTCCGACGCCGAGGGGCTCGCCGAGCCGGTGGCCTGCTCCTGGTCGGTGGCCTTGTCCGAGCCGCCGGAGGAGGAGGCGCTGGGCGAGGGGCTCGGCGAGGCGCTGCCGCCGGACGGCTCGGTGGCCAGCACCGGGCGGAAGTAGAGCTTGGCGGTGGTGCCGACCTGTTCCCGGGCCTGCTGCGAGTTGGTGCCCTTGGGGATGTTGACGATGATGTTGCGATCGCCCTGGGTCTGTACCTCGGCCTCCGAGACACCCAGACCGTTGACGCGGCGCTCCATGATGTCGACCGCGGTCTGCATGTTGGTCGGGTTGATCGCGGCCTCGTCGCCGTCCTCGGGGACGGCCCCGAGCGTGATGCTCGTACCACCGGCCAGGTCGATGCCGAGACGCGGAGTGGTGTGTCCGGAGGCGAACATTCCCCCGGTGAGCGCCACGATGGCGATCAGGATCAGGACCAGCGAGCGCCATGGCTTGCTCTGGGCGCTCGAGCTCCGGCCCTTCTTAGGTGCTGCCACCTTCTCGTACTCCCTCTCGGGCCGCCTCACTCCGGGTCAGCGGGCGGACGGCCATGACATGGTGTCGGGATCCCGTGCGGGATGCGCACGTCCAGGGCACGCGAGCCCGGCCCGCGCACTCCGGGACACGGCTACTTCGCGTCGGCGTCGCCGTCGGTCCTCTTCGGCTCCTCGTCCCGCTTCGCCTCGGCGGGCTCCTCGGCCGCGTCCTTCTTGCCGAGGTCGACGGACTTCGCCTCCGAGGGGGCGGCGTCGACGGGCGCGTCGGTCTCGGCGAGGGAGGAGGCGTCGTCCGGGACGGAGTCCGCGTCGGCCTTCAGGTCGTGCTCGATGCCGTGCACGATGCGGTTGTACTCGTCGTCCGAGAGCACCGCGCCGATGGAGTTCTTGGCGAAGAGGAGCTCGACACCCGGGCCGGCGTCGAGGAGGACCGTGTCCTCGCTGACCTCCTTGACCGTTGCGTACATGCCCCCGATGGTGCGGACTCCGGAACCGGGCTGCATCTGGTTCCGCATGTCGACGGCGGCCTGCTGCTTCTTCTTGGCCGAGCGGGTCATCAGGATCATGGCCCCGATGAGCACGATGAACGGGAGGAGGGTCGCGAGGCTATTCACGGGACGATTTCCTTCGCACGACCGCGCAGGTGGGCGGCCTGTTGGCTGGGGGTGTGTCAGCCGCCGGAGAAGGCGGCATCGGCGGAGTCTAAGCGAGTCCGCGCGCAGGGAACAACGCTCAGCATGGCACCCGGGTTCCTGGTCCGGCCAATGCCCTCGCCGTCCTGCCCGCCGTCACGCCCCGAACAAGTTCCCTTGTCCGTTTCCCGCGGCGCCGGAGCGGGGCGGGGTCAGGCCGAGATGTGCCCAGGCCGCGGGCGTGGCGACCCGGCCGCGCGGGGTACGGGCGAGCAGGCCCTCCCGGACCAGGAACGGCTCGGCGACCTCCTCAACGGTCTCGCGCTCCTCTCCCACCGCCACGGCGAGCGTGGACAGGCCCACCGGTCCGCCGCCGAACAGCTTCAGCAGCGCTTCGAGCACGCCGCGGTCCAGGCGGTCCAGGCCGCGGGCGTCGACCTCGTACACCTCCAGCGCCGCCGCGGCGATCTCGCGCGTGATGATCCCGTCGGCCTTGACCTGCGCGTAGTCCCGGACACGGCGCAGCAGCCGGTTGGCGATCCGGGGCGTGCCACGGGAGCGGCCGGCGATCTCGGCGGCGCCGTCGGTGTCGATCTCGACGTCCAGCAGGTTCGCCGAGCGGTGCACGACCCGCTCCAGCTCGGCCGGCTCGTAGAACTCCATGTGCGCGGTGAAGCCGAAGCGGTCGCGCAGCGGCGGCGGCAGCAGGCCGGCCCGGGTGGTGGCGCCGACCAGGGTGAACGGGGGCAGTTCCAGGGGGATGGCGGTGGCGCCGGGTCCCTTGCCGACGATGACGTCGACGCGGAAGTCCTCCATCGCCATGTACAGCATCTCCTCGGCGGGCCGGGACATCCGGTGGATCTCGTCGAGGAAGAGGACCTCGCCCTCCTGCAAGGAGGACAGGATCGCGGCGAGGTCTCCGGCGTGCTGGATGGCGGGCCCGGAGGTGATGCGGATCGGGGCGCCCATCTCGGCAGCGATGATCATGGACAGGGTGGTCTTGCCGAGGCCGGGGGCGCCGGAGAGCAGCACGTGGTCGGCGGTGGCGCCCCGCGCGCGGGCGGCGCGCAGGACGAGGTCGAGCTGCTCGCGGACCTTCTCCTGGCCGATGAACTCACCGAGGTCCTTGGGGCGCAGCGCGGCCTCGACGGCCTGGTCGTCGCGGTCGGCGGACGCACCGACGAGCCGCTCGGCGGCGGGGGTGTCGGTGGTGTCGTCCCAGTTCACTGAAGTCTCCTAGCGGGGTGTGCCGGGGAGGGCCGGCGCCGGCCGGGGCCTGCGGCGGGGCCCGGGCGGACACGGCGGGGGCGGGCCGCGGGGCCGTCGCGCGGCGGGGCGGTCGTGCCGGGGGCGGAGGCGGCCCGCGCGCGGGGGTGCGTTTCCGGCCGATTTCCGGCCGGGCCCGGACCCCCGCCGGGGGCGGCGGGGGTCAGCGTGCTCTGCTGAGCGTCTGCAGGGCGGCCCGGAGCAGCCGGCCCACTTCGGGCGTGCCCTCGGCCGCCTCCGCCTGGGGCGTCACCGCGGCGACCGCCTCGTCGGCCTCGCGGGTGGCGTACCCCAGGCCGATCAGGGCGGCGTGCAACTGGTCGCGCCAGCCGGTGCTCACCGGTGCGCCGACCGCGGGGGCGCCGATCGGCTCGCCCAGGCGGTCCTTCAGCTCCAGCAGCAGTTTCTGGGCGCCCTTCTTGCCGATGCCGGGGACGGCCGTGAGCGCCTTCTCGTCGCCCGTCGCGATGGCGCGGCGCAGCGCGTCCGGCCGGTGCACGGCGAGCATGGCCTGGGCGAGCCGGGGTCCCACCCCGCTCGCGGTCTGGAGCAGTTCGAAGACCTGCCGCTCGTCGTCGTCCGCGAAGCCGTACAGCGTGAGGGAGTCCTCCCGGACGACGAGGGAGGTGGCGAGCTTGGCGGGCCGGCCGACGCGGAGCGCGGAGAGCGTGTCGGGCGTGCACTGGACGGCCATGCCGACGCCGCCGACCTCGACCACCGCGGTGTCGGGAGCGAGTGCGGCGACCGTGCCGCTGACGAAGGCGATCATGCCGTACGGCCTTTCGATGCGGTTGCTTGTGCGGTGTGCAGGGCGACGGCCTGCTGGAGGCGGTTCTGCGCGGGGGCGCGCCAGATGTGGCAGATGGCGAGCGCGAGGGCGTCGGCGGCGTCGGCCGGCCTGGGCGGCGCGGCGAGCCGCAGCAGCCGGGTGACCATGGCGCCGACCTGCGCCTTGTCGGCCCGTCCGGTGCCGGTGACAGCGGCCTTGACCTCGCTGGGGGTGTGCAGCGCGACGGGGATGCCGCGGCGGGCCGCGCAGAGCATGGCGACGGCGCTGGCCTGGGCCGTGCCCATCACCGTGCGGACGTTGTGCTGGCTGAACACGCGCTCCACGGCGACGACCTCGGGCCGGTGCTCGTCCAGCCACCGCTCGATGCCCTGCTCGACCGCCACCAGGCGGTGTCCCAGCTCCGCGTCGGCCGACGTGCGGACGACTCCGACGCCGAGCATGGTGAGCGGGCGTCCGGGCACCCCCTCCACGACGCCGACTCCGCACCGGGTCAGTCCCGGGTCGACCCCCAGTACGCGCACCCGCCCCTCCTTCTGTGGCCTGTTCGTGCAGGCTATCGGGTGCCGCCGACAACGCGACGGGCCGACGGGGGTGTCCCGCCGGCCCGTGGAGTACGCCTCAGACCACAGCGCCGTCACGCGTCACGCGCGACGGCGTCACGCGTCGACCTTCTCCATGATCTCGTCGCTCACGTCGAAGTTGGCGAAGACGTTCTGCACGTCGTCGCTGTCCTCCAGCGCGTCGATCAGCTTGAAGATCTTCTTCGCGCCCTCCTCGTCCAGCTCGACCTGCATGGTCGGGACGAAGTTGGCCTCGGCGGAGTCGTAGTCGATGCCGGCCTCCTGCAGGGCCGTGCGGACCGCGACCAGGTCGGTGGCCTCGCTGAGCACCTCGAAGGACTCACCGAGGTCGTTGACCTCCTCGGCGCCCGCGTCCAGGACGGCGCCCAGGACGTCGTCCTCGGTCAGCTCGCCCTTGGGGACGATGACGACGCCCTTGCGGTGGAACAGGTACGACACCGAGCCCGGGTCGGCCATGGAGCCGCCGTTGCGGGTCATGGCGACGCGGACCTCGGAGGCGGCGCGGTTGCGGTTGTCGGTGAGGCACTCGATGAGCACCGCGACGCCGTTCGGGCCGTAGCCCTCGTACATGATCGTCTCGTAGTCGGCGCCGCCGGCCTCGAGACCGCCACCGCGCTTGATCGCGGAGTCGATGTTCTTGTTCGGCACCGACTGCTTCTTCGCCTTCTGCACGGCGTCGTAGAGCGTCGGGTTGCCTTCGAGGTCGACGCCGCCCATCCGGGCCGCGACCTCGATGTTCTTGATCAGCTTCGCGAAGAGCTTGCCGCGCTTGGCATCGATCACGGCCTTCTTGTGCTTCGTCGTGGCCCATTTAGAGTGGCCGGACATCTGCCTGTCTCCTTCGCGTAACCCATCTCTGCAACGGACTCCCCCAGACTTTAACGGCTGGGGGGACCCCCGGAGATCCTACAAGGACTCCGCTGTCCGCCGGGCGCGCACCATGTCCACGAAGAGGCCGTGCACGCGGTGGTCGCCGGTCAGCTCCGGGTGGAACGACGTGGCGAGCGCGGCGCCCTGGCGGACGGCGACGATGTGGCCGTCGTGCTCGGCGAGCACCTCGGCCCGGGCGCCCACGGACTCCACCCAGGGGGCGCGGATGAAGACGCCCTCCACGGGGCCGCCCGCGACGCCCTTGACGTCGACCGCCGCCTCGAAGGACTCGTTCTGCCGTCCGAAGGCGTTGCGGCGCACGATCATGTCGATGCCGCCGGCCGTCTCCTGGCCGGAACGCGGGTCGAGGATCTTGTCGGCCAGCATGATCATGCCCGCGCAGGTGCCGTAGACGGGCATGCCGTCGCGCACGCGCGCGCGGAGGGGTTCCATCACGCCGAACAGGACGGCGAGCTTGGAGATGGTGGTGGACTCGCCACCGGGGATCACGAGCCCGTCGACCTCGGCGAGCTCTTCGGGGCGCCGCACCGCCCTGGCCACGGCGTCGGCCGCGGCCAGGGCGATGAGGTGCTCCCGCACGTCGCCCTGGAGGGCCAGAACGCCTATCACGGGGGTGTTGCTCATGGGATGCAGTGCCTTACCAGCCGCGGTTGGCGTAGCGCTCGGTCTCGGGCAGGGTGTCGCAGTTGATGCCGACCATGGCCTCGCCGAGGTTGCGGGACGCGTCGGCGATGATCTTCGGGTCGTCGTAGAAGGTGGTCGCCTTCACGATGGCGGCGGCGCGCTTGGCCGGGTCGCCGGACTTGAAGATGCCGGAACCGACGAAGACGCCCTCGGCGCCCAGCTGGCGCATCAGCGCGGCGTCGGCCGGGGTGGCCACACCACCGGCGGAGAACAGCACGACCGGGAGCTTGCCCAGCTCGGCGACCTCCTTGACCAGCTCGTACGGGGCGCGCAGCTCCTTGGCGGCGGCGTACAGCTCGTGGTTGTCGTAGCCGCGCAGACGGGCGATCTCGTTCTTGATCTGGCGCAGGTGGCGCACGGCCTCGACGACGTTGCCGGTGCCGGCCTCGCCCTTGGAGCGGATCATCGCGGCGCCCTCGGCGATGCGGCGCAGGGCCTCGCCCAGGTTGGTGGCGCCGCACACGAAGGGCGTGGTGAAGGCCCACTTGTCGGAGTGGTTGACCTCGTCGGCGGGGGTGAGGACCTCGGACTCGTCGATGTAGTCGACGCCGAGCGACTGCAGGACCTGGGCCTCGACGAAGTGGCCGATGCGGGACTTGGCCATGACCGGGATGGAGACGGCCTCGATGATGCCCTCGATCATGTCCGGGTCGGACATCCGGGCCACGCCGCCGTCCTTGCGGATGTCGGCCGGGACGCGCTCCAGGGCCATGACGGCGACGGCGCCGGCGTCCTCGGCGATCTTCGCCTGCTCCGGCGTGACGACGTCCATGATCACGCCGCCCTTGAGCTGCTCGGCCATTCCGCGCTTCACGCGCGCGGTGCCGGTGGCGGGGGCCTGGTTTTCGGAGAGCGTGCTGGACACGGGTGACCTCGCTGAAGTGAAAAAGAGGGTTGCTGCGAACATCGAGGAAACGGGAGGTGCCCAAGCCACAGCAAGGGCCAATGGGAAGCCGGTGGATCCTTTTCCGCCGGGGGTGTCCCGTCGAGCGAGCCCGGCCCGGTCGCGGAGACCCCCTGGGGCGGCCTACGCGGCCCGGGTCACCAGGGCCGTGGGCGGCTCGTCGTCCATCTCGAAGGCCATCGGGAACGGGGCGTGGCCGGCCAGCCGGAACCAGCGCACCTTGCGGTGCTCGCGCAGTCGGCGGGCCGCCCCCACGGCGTCGTTGTGGAAGCGCCGCGCCATCGGCACCCGGCGGACCGCCTCGGTCAGCTCCCGGGCCGCCGCCTCTCCCCCGGGCGCCCCCCGGACCGCCTCGACCTGCTGCGGGTCGGCGAGGACCGCGCGCAGGGCCTGGCTCAGCTCGCTCTCGGCGACCTCCCGGTTCTCCTCCTCGGCCTGCCGGGCGGCGTGCGCCGCCTCGTACAGGACGATCGAGGCGGCCGGGTCGAGCACCCCGGAGGTGGCCAGTTCCTGCGCGACGGACGCGCGCCGCAGCAGCTGGGCGTCGAGCGCCGCGCGGGTGGCGTCGATCCGGGCGTGCAGCCGGTCCAGCCGGCCCGCCGTCCAGCTCAGGTACAGGCCGACGGCGACGAGGGCGACGATGATCCAGATGAGGGTTGCGGTCACGGGCGGCAAGGCTACCGGGGCGTCCCGCGGGCCGGGCAGGTCAGTCGCGGGCCGGCCCGAACCGCCCCCACAGCCCCAGCGGGCGGTCGTCGGCGGCGACCGCGGCGGCGCCGTCCGTCACCGTCTCGTAGACCGACAGGATGTCCGCGCCGACCGTCGCCCAGTCGAACCGGCGGACGTGCGTGCTGCCCCGCTCGCGCAGCTTCGCCCGCCGCTCGGGGTCGCCCAGCAGCCGCAGCGCCGCCTCGGCCAGCGCGTCCGCGTCCTCGGTGGCGAACAGCTCCCCCGCCGCGCCCCGGTCGAGGACCTGGGCGAAGGCGTCCAGGTCCGAGGCCAGCACCGGCGCGCCCGCCGACATCGCCTCCACCAGGATGATCCCGAAGCTCTCGCCGCCGGTGTTGGGCGCCACGTACAGGTCGACGCTGCGCAGGAAGCGGGCCTTGTCCTCGTCGCTCACCATGCCGAGGAACTCCACCCGGGAGCGCAGCTCGGCCGGCAGCGACTCGACGGCCTGCTGCTCGTCCCCGCGGCCGGCGACCAGCAGCCGGGTCTGCGGCCGCTCGGCGAGGATCCTGGGCAGCGCACGCATCAGCACCGGCAGGCCCTTGCGGGGCTCGTCGATCCGGCCGACGAAGCCGATGGTGTCGCCCTGCCAGTCCGGGTGGGGCTCGGCCCGGGCGAAGAAGTCGACGTCGACGCCGTTGGGGATCACCACGGCGTCCCCGCCGAGGTGCTCGACGAGCGTGCGGCGGGCGTACTCGCTGACCGCGATCCGGGCGCTGATCTTCTCCAGCGCCGCCTGGAGGATCGCGTACGCGGCGATCATCGCGCGGGAGCGGGGGTTGGAGGTGTGGAAGGTGGCGACGATCGGGCCGCGCGCGGCCCAGCAGGCCAGCAGGCCGAGCGACGGGGAGGCCGGCTCGTGGATGTGGATCACGTCGAAGGCGCCGTCGTGCAGCCAGCGGCGCACCCGGGCCGCCGACAGGAAGCCGAAGTTCAGCCGGGCCACCGAGCCGTTGTACGGCACCGGGACCGCGCGCCCGGCCGAGACGACGTACGGCGGGAGCGGGGTGTCGTCGTCGGCGGGGGCGAGGACGGACACCTCGTGCCCGAGGCGGAGGAAGTACTCGGCGAGGTCCCGGATGTGGAACTGGACGCCGCCCGGCACGTCCCAGGAGTACGGGCAGACGATGCCGATTCTCACGGGGTCCCCTTCGCGGGGTCGAGGTCGTCGGGCCACAACCGTTGCAGCATGTGCCAGTCCTCCGGATGGTCGGCGATCCCCGAGGCGAAGGCGTCCGCCAGCGCCTGCGTCATGACGGACGTCTTCTCGGCGCGGGTACCCGACCCGGGTACCTCGATCGGGGGATGCACGCGGCCGCGCATGACGGAGGCGTCGTACCAGAGCGTCGCCGGCAGCAGCAGCGCGCCGGTGTGCTGGGCCAGCAGGGCGGGTCCGGCCGGCATCCGGGCGGTGGCGCCGAAGAAGCCGACCTCCACCCCGGAGGCGGACAGGTCGCGGTCGGCGACCAGGCAGACCAGGCCGCCGTCGCGCAGCCGCCGGGCCAGCGTGCCGAACGCGGCGCCGCCGGTGTGCGGCAGGACCTCCATGCCGAGGCCCGCGCGGTAGGCGACGAAGCGGTCGTACAGCGACTCGGGCCTGAGCCGCTCGGCGACCGTGGTGAAGGGGATGCCCAGGGCGGTGGTGACCCAGGCGCCGGCCAGGTCCCAGTTGGCCAGGTGCGGCAGCGCGAGGACCACGCCCCTGCCCGCGGCCAGCCCGTCGGTCAAGTGGTGCATGTCCTCGCCCTCGAAGCCGTTCCTGACGCGTTCGGCGCTCCAGGCGGGCAGCCGGAACGACTCCATCCAGTAGCGCAGGTACGAGCGCATGCCCGCGCGCGAGAGCTCGGAGAGCCGTTCCGGCGTCGCGTCGGGCACCACGCGCGCGTAGTTGCTCTCCAGCCGCAGCACGCCCTTGCCGCGCCGTTTCCAGGCCAGGTCCGCCACGATGTCGCCGAGGCGGACGGCCATCGGCTCGGGCAGCTTGCGCACCGTGCTCCAGCCGAGGCCGTACAGGGCGTCGGTCAGCGTGTCCCGGGCGCTCACGTCGCCGTCTCCCTCCCCGGGGAGGCGTTGTTCGCGTTCTGCCGCTCCGCCGCCTCCGCCTCCGCGGACTCCCGGCGGACGGTGACGACCCGCTGGATCAGCGTGATCAGGCTGCCGACGGCGACCAGCCACAGGGCGATCGGCAGCAGCACGTCGATGCCCGGCACGCCGAACGCGTGCAGGCCCGCGAGCCCGGCCGCGACCAGCGAGATCACCAGGCGTTCGGCGCGCTCCACGAGCCCGTTCACCGCGACCGGCAGCCCGATCGACTCGCCGCGCGCCTTGGTGTACGACACCACCTGGCCGCTGGCCAGGCAGAAGATCGAGACGGCGCACAGCACCAGGTCGTCGCCGCCCCCGGCGTACCACAGGGCGAAGCCGCCGAAGACGGCGCCGTCGGCCACCCGGTCCAGGGTGGAGTCCAGGAAGGCGCCCCAGCGGCTGGAGCGGCCCAGCTGGCGGGCCATGTTGCCGTCGACCAGGTCGGAGAAGACGAACAGGGTGATGACCACCGTGCCCCAGAAGAACTCGCCCCGGGGGTAGAAGACCAGCGCGCCCGCCATCACGCCGGCGGTGCCGATCAGCGTGACCGTGTCGGGACTCACGCCCCGGCGGATGAGAAACGCGGCGAACGGTGTGAGGACACGCGTGAAGAATGCACGCGCGTACTTGTTCAGCATGGCCTTCCCGAGGGTCATGGGCGCCGCGCGGCCCCTGCTGGCCGTCGGCTGGCCCATCGTAGCCACGCGCGCGTGGGGGCGGCCGCCCGGCACCCGCGCCCGCCGAGGGTCCGGCGCGCGGCCCGCAACCGACGCGGGTCGGCGCCTTGCCGTCCTCCGTATGGACGCACCATGACGAGAGTGGAAAGCTCGAAGGATCGCGGGCGTCGCCGGAGCCGCCCAGCACGCGGTTCCCGCGTGTCCCGCGCCCACAGTGACCTCACCGTGCACGGGAGGCAGGAGCATGGGCGACAAGACCACCGCACACCCCGGAGCCGCCGGCAGGGCGATGGCGGCCGACCGACCCACGTCCGTACGGAACGTGGTGCTGGTCGGCCCCTCCGGAGCGGGCAAGACGACACTGGTGGAGGCTCTCGCGCTGACCGCGGGAGCGGTGAACCGGGCGGGCCGCGTGGAGGACGGCGGCACCGTCTCCGACTACGACGACATCGAGCACCGGCAGCAGCGCTCGGTGCAGCTGTCCCTGGTGCCGGTCGAATGGGACGGCATCAAGGTCAACCTCCTCGACACCCCCGGGTACGCCGACTTCGTCGGGGAGCTGCGGGCCGGTCTGCGCACGGCGGACGCGGCCCTCTTCGTCGTCTCGGCCTCGGACGGCGTCGACGGCTCGACCCGCATGGTGTGGGAGGAGTGCGCGGCCGTCGGCATGCCGCGCGCCATCGTCGTCACGCACCTGGAGGCGGCCCGCGCGGACTACGAGGAGACGACACGGTCCTGCGCGGAGGCCTTCGGCGCCGACGACCCCGACGCCGTCCTGCCGCTCTACCTGCCGCTGCGCGGCCCGCAGGCGCCGGACGGGCACGCGCCCGTGACCGGACTGGCCGGGCTGCTGTCGCGGAAGCTGTTCGACTACTCGACCGGCCGGCGCGCGGAGTCCGAGCCCGGCGAGGACCGGCTGCCGCTGCTCGAGGAGGCCCGCAACCGGCTGATCGAGGGGATCATCGCGGAGAGCGAGGACGAGACCCTCATGGACCGCTACCTCGGCGGTGAGCGGATCGACGTCAAGACGCTCGTAGAGGACCTGGAGCGGGCCGTGGCGCGCGGGACGTTCTTCCCCGTGCTGGCCGCCTCCCCCGCCGCCGACGGGGCCCGGCAGGGCCTCGGCACGGTCGAGGTGCTGGAGCTGGTCACCGGCGGGTTCCCGACCCCGCTGGAGCACGACCAGCCGCAGGTCACCACCGTCGACGGCAGGCCGCGCGAGCTGACGCCGTGCGACCCGGACGGACCGCTGCTCGCGGAGGTCGTCCGGACCTCGTCCGACCCGTACGTCGGCCGGGTATCGCTCGTGCGCGTCTTCTCGGGCACGCTGCGGCCGGACGAGACGGTGCACGTCTCGGGGCACGGGCTGGCCGACCGGGGCCACGAGGACCACGACGTGGACGAGCGCGTCGGCGCCCTGTCCACGCCGTTCGGCAAGCAGCAGCGCCCGGTGCCGCACTGCGTCGCGGGCGACCTCGCCTGCGTGGCGAAGCTGAACCGCGCGGAGACCGGCGACACCCTCTCCGCCAAGGACGACCCGCTCCTGATGGAGCCCTGGGACATGCCCGACCCGCTGCTGCCGCTCGCCATCCAGGCGCACAGCAAGCCGGACGAGGACAAGCTCTCCCAGGGACTGGCCCGGCTGGTCGCCGAGGACCCCACCATGCGGCTGGAGCAGAACCAGGACACCCACCAGGTGGTCCTGTGGTGCCTGGGCGAGGCGCACGCGGACGTCGCCCTGGAACGGCTGCGCAGCCGGTACGGCGTCCAGGTCGACGTGGTCCCGCACCGGGTCTCGCTGCGGGAGACGTTCGCGGCCAGGGCCGGCGGGCGCGGCCGGCACGTGAAGCAGTCCGGCGGGCACGGGCAGTACGCGATCTGCGAGATCGAGGTCGAGCCGCTGCCCGGTGGCTCGGGCATCGAGTTCGTCGACAAGGTGGTCGGCGGCGCGGTGCCCCGGCAGTTCATCCCGTCGGTGGAGAAGGGCGTGCGCGCGCAGGCCGCCAAGGGGGTCGCGGCGGGGCATCCGCTCGTCGACGTCCGGGTCACGCTGCTGGACGGCAAGGCGCACTCGGTGGACTCCTCCGACGCCGCGTTCCAGACGGCGGGCGCGCTGGCGCTGCGGGAGGCCGCGGCCGACGCGAGGATCCATCTGCTGGAGCCGGTGGCCGAGGTGAGCGTGCTGGTCGGCGACGACTACGTGGGCGCCGTGATGAGCGACCTGTCCGGGCGGCGCGGCCGGGTCCTGGGCACCGAGCAGACGGCCGGCGGGCGCACGCTCGTCCGGGCCGAGGTGCCGGAGATCGAGATCGGGCGGTACGCCGTCGATCTGCGCTCCCTGTCGCACGGCACCGCCCGGTTCGGCCGGCGCTACGCCCGGCACGAGCCGATGCCCGCCCAAGTCGCCGAGCGGCTGCGCAAACAGGAGCAGCAGGCCTCCTAGGAGCGCCGCGGCAGGCAACGTTCGCGACGGGGCGAACGTCGCCTGCCGCGGCACCAGGACCCTGTGCGCCGGGCGGGGACTGCCCGGCGCACAACGGGCGCGCGCCGCCCGCCGGTTGCGGTCGGGGGCGCGCCCGGGGCCGGTTCGCGGCGTTTTCTCCCGGCCGGCGGGCGGCTTCCGCCGTCCGCCGACGCCGTGCCGCTGCCTGCGGATACGCTGATGACCTGATCAACAGGTGTGCGGAGCACGGAAGTCGGGAAGGCCGCAGGAGCGACAGTGGCGGCGATCGGGGGCGGGAATGACCGTTGACAGCGGTTACGCGGACATCTTCGGGCCGCAGGTGCCGCGCACGGGCGACGAGGGGCAGACGGCGACGTTCGCGCTGGCCTCGGCGGCGTACCGGGACAACGAGGTCGAGGAGATACTCAAGGCCAACAGCGAGTGGCACGAGTCGAAGGTCAAGCCCGGCCAGAGATGGGCGAGGATCTTCCGGCCCAACCTCGGTGAGGCGTTCTCCCGCGCGGTCGTCGACCGCATGCTCGGGGGCGGCCGGGCACCGCTGATCCAGTCCTTCGGCGCCGAGCCCCAGGTCGTCGTGGAGCACTGCCTCGCGGCCAACCGCATCCGCCGGGAGCGCGACAACCTGCTCTCGATCGTGATGGTCCTGTGCGGCGTGCTCTTCCTGCCCGGGCTGCTGGTCTGGCTGATGGTCTTCACGATCCGCACCACCATCGCCCGGCGCGAGGACAAGCGGGGCTCGACGCTCGCGACCACGCTGCTGGTCGCGGTGGGCGCGCTGGCCGTGCTGTTCCTGGTCCAGATGCCCTTCACCGGCTTCTGGGCCTGGTACGCGCGCGCGGCGGTCGTCATGCCGGTGGTCGGCTGGTTCTGGGCCAAGCAGATCTGCGAGCGCACCGCGAAGGACCTGCGGGAGCGCTGGGCCAGCCTGCTCGCGGGCAGCAGCGTCGGCGCCAAGGTGCCCGAGGCGGTGCCGAGCAACCCGGGCGAGACCGCCGCCGAGCAGTTGCGCCAGTCGCTCGCCCGGCTCAGCGCCGAGCAGCAGTCCAACTCCGTCTTCTACGCCGGGCCCAAGGGCATACTCGGCATGGGCACCCGCTGGGGCAGCTGGCAGCTCGCGGAGGATCTCGCCCCGGCCGATCCGGACCGGGAGATCCACCCGTTCCGCAGCTGGGACGTCATACGGTCGATCCACGACCAGCTGCGCATGCTGGAGCGGGGGCCGCTGAACACGGGCGGATTCACCAAGCCGTCGATACGGCACTGGATCGTCACGCCGATCGGTGAGAACGCCACGGCGGTGTCCCGGCCCGAGGGCGCGGACGTCGAGGCGTACCAGATCAAGTCGCACGCCGTGCAGGACATCTGCAACAAGCAGCAGTTCGGCAGCGGCGACCGGCACTACCTGGGCGTGCAGTGGACACTGTGGGACGGACAGCTGGTGATCACCATGCTGATCACCGTCACCGTGCTCTACGAGACGCTGCGTATCGAGGTCACCGGCCACGCGCTGGGGCCCGTGCACCCGCTCTTCACCACCAAGCCGGCGGCGAAGGAGAAGTCGGTGCAGAAGTCCCTGAAGCGGTGGGAGACGCGGACGGTGAAGCTGCCGCTGGTCGACGCCGACGAGGTGGTGCGGCTGGCCGCCCGGGCGCCGCTGACCTGGTACCCGCCGCTGCTGAACTGGCTCGGCGGCTCGCTGGCCCTGCCCGAGCCGTTCGGCCTGCGGCACGCGTGGGCCGCCAAGCCGTGGCGGCACCGGTTCATGGCGGACGACGCGCTGCGCGCGGCCACTCCGGTGCTCCGGGTGGTCCACTCGGCGGCGATCCGGGTGCTGGCGGAGAACGGCGTGGACACCGAGAAGTTCGGCGCGCGCTCGTCGTTCCTCAGCTCCGCGGTGCAGGACCCCTCGCCCCGCAAGGCGGACCTGTACGACGCGTAGGCCCGCGCCTGCGGCGGGGGCTTCCCGGGCCTCACCGCCGCCGGCCGGGCCCCGCGGCCGGGCCTCACGCCGCCGGCCAGGCCTCCGCCAGCATCTTGCGGGTGTCGGCGAGCAGCTGCGGCAGCACACGCGTGTGCCCGACCACCGGCATGAAGTTCGTGTCACCGCCCCAGCGCGGCACGATGTGCTGGTGCAGGTGCGCGGCGATGCCGGCGCCGGCGACCGAGCCCTGGTTCATGCCGATGTTGAAGCCCTGGGCGCCGGAGGCGGTGCGCAGGGCCGTCATCGCCTGCTTGGTCAGCACGGCGAGCTCCGCCGTCTCCGGCTCGGTGAGGTCCGTGTAGTCGGCGACGTGGCGGTACGGCACGACCATGAGGTGGCCGCCGTTGTACGGGTACAGGTTCAGCACCGAGTAGACCTGCGCGCCGCGCCGGACGATCAGCCCGTCCTCGTCGGACTTGGCCGGGATCGAGCAGAAGGGGCAGCCGTCGTCGGCCCCGGGGCCGGTCGGCTTGTTCTCGCCCTGGATGTACGCCATCCGGTGGGGCGTCCACAGGCGCTGGAACGCGTCCTGCGTCCCCACTCCGATCTGCTGCTCCGGCTCACTCGTCATGCAAGGCAGCATATGGCTTCGTCGGTTCGCGGCGTGTCGCCGGGGCTGGTCGAAGACGCCCGGGGACGAAGCCGGGCCGATGGACGACGGCGGCCCGGCCGTACGGGGCCGTGCCGCGGCGGCGCGGCCGGGCGCGGTCACCGGGGCGCTCTCGTCGCGGCTGATCCAGGTGAGCTCGCGGAAGGAGGACGCCAGGCCACCGGCAGGCCGGGCCGGCCGCCCGGGGGCGTCGTCGGGGACGCCCGGCGGACGGAGCGGCCCGCACGGGCCGCTCCTGGGTACGCCACCGGCAGGCCGGGCGGCCTGCCGGTGGCGTACCACGAGCGATCAGACCTGCGCCCGCTCCTCGATCACCTTCGCGATCTTGGCGATGGCCTCGTCGAGCGGGATGCCGTTCTCCTGGGAGCCGTCGCGGTAGCGGAAGGAGACGGCGCCGTTGGCCATGTCCTCGTCGCCCGCGATGACCATGAAGGGCACCTTCTGCTTCTGGGCGTTGCGGATCTTCTTCTGCATCCGGTCGGAGGACGAGTCGACCTCGACGCGCAGGCCCTTCTTCCGGGCCGCCGCGGCGAACCTTTGCAGGTACTCGACGTGCGCGTCCCCGATGGGGATGCCGATCGCCTGGACCGGTGCGAGCCAGGCCGGGAAGGCGCCCGCGTAGTGCTCCAGGAGCACCGCGAAGAACCGCTCGATGGAGCCGAACAGCGCGCGGTGGATCATGACCGGCCGCTGCTTGGAGCCGTCCGCGGCGGTGTACTCCAGGTCGAACCGCTCGGGCAGGTTGAAGTCGAGCTGGATCGTCGACATCTGCCAGGTGCGCCCGATCGCGTCCTTGGCCTGCACGGAGATCTTCGGCCCGTAGAAGGCCGCACCGCCCGGGTCCGGGACCAGGGGCAGGCCCTGCTTCTCGGCGACCTGCCGCAGCGTCCCGGTCGCCTCCTCCCAGGCCTCGTCGGAGCCGACGAACTTCTCCGGGTCCTTGGTCGACAGCTCCAGGTAGAAGTCGGTCAGGCCGTAGTCGCGCAGCAGGCCGAGGACGAAGGTGAGCGTCTTGTCCAGCTCCTCGGACATCTGCTCACGCGTGCAGTAGATGTGCGCGTCGTCCTGCGTGAAGCCGCGCGCCCGGGTCAGGCCGTGCACCACGCCCGACTTCTCGTACCGGTACACGGTCCCGAACTCGAACAGGCGCAGCGGCAGTTCGCGGTAGGACCGGCCACGTGCGTCGAAGATCAGGTTGTGCATCGGGCAGTTCATGGGCTTGAGGTAGTAGTCCACGCCCTCGTCGAGCTGCATGGGCGGGTACATGCCCTCGGCGTACCAGTCCAGGTGCCCGGACGTCTCGAAGAGCTTCCCCTTCGTCGCGTGCGGGGTGTAGACGAACTCGTAGCCCTCCTCCTCGTGGCGGCGGCGCGAGTAGTCCTCCATGACGCGGCGGACGATGCCGCCCCTGGGGTGGAAGACGGCGAGGCCGGAGCCGATCTGCTCCGGGATGGAGAACAGGTCCAGCTCGCTGCCCAGCTTGCGGTGGTCGCGCTTCTCGGCCTCGGCGAGGAAGTCCAGGTACGCCTTCAGTTCGTCCTTGGACGGCCAGGCGGTGCCGTAGATGCGCTGGAGCATGGGGTTCTTCTCGCTGCCGCGCCAGTAGGCGGCCGCGTTGCGCATCAGCTTGAACGCCGGGATGAGCCGGGTGGAGGGCAGGTGGGGACCGCGGCAGAGGTCCTTCCAGCACAGCTCGCCGGTCTTGGCGTCCAGGTTGTCGTAGATCGTCAGCTCACCGGCGCCGACCTCGACGTCCGCGCCGTCGTCGCTGGAGGCGGCGCCCTTGAGGCCGATCAGCTCCAGCTTGTACGGCTCGTCGGCCAGTTCCTCGCGGGCGGCCTCGTCGGTGACCACGCGGCGGGCGAACCTCTGCCCGCGCTTCTGGATCTCCTGCATCTTCTTCTCGACGGCCTTGAGATCCTCGGGCGTGAACGGCTTCTCGACGTCGAAGTCGTAGTAGAAACCGTCCTTGACGGGCGGGCCGATGCCCAGCTTGGCCTCGGGGAACAGTTCCTGCACGGCCTGCGCCATGACGTGCGCGGTGGAGTGGCGCAGGATGTTCAGGCCGTCCTCGGAGGAGATCTCGACGCCCTCGACCTCGTCGCCGTCGGCGAGCGCGTAGGCCAGGTCCTTGAGCTCGCCGCCCACGCGCGCGGCGACGACCGAGCGCTCACCGGCGAAGAGGTCGGCGGCCGTGGTGCCCGTCGTCACCGTGCGCTCTTCCCGCTCGGAATCGCGTTGGATGATCACACGGACGTCTGACACCGGTCTCTCCTGACTGAAGGGGATCCACACTCACCGCATCGGCATGACGGTCCAATGCTGTGTACGGATCCTACCGAGCCGCGGGAGCGCTCCGCGAAACAGTTGTCCTCAGTCCTCGCCGCCGCAGGCCTCCTCGAAGAAGTCGAGGTTCTCCTGCAACGACTTCATCAGCCGGTCCCGCTCCGCCTCGTCCACCTGCACCGGGGCGACCCCGAAGGCGCCGGTGAGCCGGCGGAAGCCGCCCCGGCTCTCCAGCCGGCCGTGCACCCGCACCGGCAGCCCGACGAGGTGGGCGTGCCCGGCGATCCGGTAGTCCTCCTCGTCCAGCGTGAGCCGGACGTGCGGTATCTCGGCGCCGGCCAGCACCCGCAGCCGCACGGTGCCCTCGCCCCGCCGCTCCGACCTGCGCATCCGGACCACCTCGCCGGTGATCCGCACCGGCACGGACGGCTCCCCGCGCAGGTAGCGGGTGCCGGCCTCGCGCAGCACGGGCAGGTCGCCCGGCGAGAACTCGACCGCCTCGCCGGGCGCGGCGCCGCCCACGGGGGGACCGGCGCCGGGCGCCCACTCGACGGTGATGCGCGCCCCTTCCGTGCCGCGGACCAGGGCGATCAGGGCCTCGGTCAGCTCGCGGCTGACGCCCGCCGCCACGGCGCCGTCGAAGGCGTCCATGCCGCCGGTGGCGCGCCGGTAGTCGATGGCCTCGCGGACGGCGTACAGCGCCTGGTGGAGGCGGACGGCGAGCGGGCGGGCCGGGTCCACGGGCACGAACGCGGCGAGGCGGCGGCCGCCGGTCGCGGCGCCGACCAGGACGCTCTCCAGCATCACGGCGGCGGCGCGCCGGTGCCGGGCGCCGTAGTAGCCCGCCCGCGCGCGGGTGGCGAGCGCTCCGGCGAGCAGCATCTGCCGGGCGGCGGCACGCAGCCGCTCCTCGGCGGTCCAGGACGCCGCCCCGGCCGGTCCGTCCGGCACGTCCCGCCACCAGCGGATCTCGTCGCTGGGCACGCTCAGCCCGACCAGCACCTCGCGCGCGGAGGGGCTGCCGCTGCGGGAGAGGGCGACGAGCGCCTCACCGAGCAGGTCGTCGCTGTCGGGGAAGGCCCGGCTCTCCGGCACCAGCAGGCTGGTGCCGGACGCCCCGGGGCCGGGCGGGGTCCAGCGGCCGTAGCGCCCGGCGGCGCCGCCGCGCCGCTGCCAGCCGTGCCGGCGCAGCAGCGCGCCGAGCACGGCGGGGTCGACCCGGCCGGGCTCGGGCGGCCGGTCCCAGGGGGTCTCGGGGTGCGGCCGGACGGGCCTCAGGGGCTCGTCGGACGGGCGGTGCGTCATGGTCTGCCTCCCGTCCCGACCCGCGTCATGATCTCGCACAGCGCCCGGTCGTCGAAGATGCGCGCGGTCGGTATGCGGACGTTGGTCCGGTGCCGGCCGGTGACGGGGTGACCGGCGAGGTTGACCCAGTAGCAGCAGTGCCTGAGGTCGAGCCGGTCGTGGCCGGCGCGCAGCCAGTCGTCCCGCGAGCGCGGCACGAGCATCACGACGAGGATCTTGTGCACCGAGACCGGTGTGCGGGCCAGTTTCGTCAGGTGGTCGTTGTCGAGCGTGAAGGAGAAGAAGCGGCCCGGCGGCTGGGGCGCGATCTGGTACGTGGCCTTGAGCTGGACCTTGATGGTGACCTCGTCGTCGACCGTGTGTCCGGGCGCGCTGTGGCTGACGTGCCAGTCGATGCCGTTGTCCGGGAACGGCTGGGACAGCGAGCAGCCGGCGGCCGCCGCCACGGCGTGCAGATATCCCACCTGCAGGGTCTCCATGCAGGCGGTGGTGGCGAGTGAACCGCGATGGGGGCCCGTGCGTTCGGGCAGCAGCCCGCCCCGCTCGGGCTGCGCTATCGCCATGGCCAGCAGCCTTCCAAGCAAAGTGATGGTCCCCGTGCCGGGCCCGCGCCCGCGGAACACGCCGCTGAACTGCGCGGACCCGTACTTCTGTTGTCTCCTCCCGGCGTACGGCGCAAACGGCCCGGGTATCACCAAACGGGCAGAAGACGGGACGTCAGCTGCCGTGGGTGAACGAGGAGTTGTGTGCGTATGACGTGCTGGTACGAGGGCCCGCTGGCGGCATTCGACACGGAGACAACGGGCGTGGACGTCGAGACCGACCGGATCGTGTCGGCCGCCCTCGTCGTCCAGGACGCCCCTGGCACCCGGCCCCGGGTGCACCGCTGGCTGGTGAACCCGGGCGTGCCGGTGCCCGCCGGGGCGACGGCGGTGCACGGGCTGACGGAGGACCACCTGGCGCGCAACGGCCGCTGGCCGGCGCCGGTGATGCACGAGATAGCCACCGAGCTGGCCGAACAGGCGGGCGCCGGGCGGCCGTTGATGGTGATGAACGCGCCGTTCGACCTGACGCTGCTGGACCGGGAGCTGCGCCGGCACCGCGCCTCGTCGCTGGGCCGCTGGTTCGAGTCGGTGCCCCTGCTCGTGCTGGACCCACGGGTCCTGGACAAGCATCTGGACCGCTACCGCAAGGGCCGCCGCACCCTCACCGACCTGTGCGCGCACTACGGCGTCCCGCTCGACGGCGCGCACGACGCGGCCGCGGACGCGGTGGCCTCCCTGGAACTCGTACGCGCCATAGGGCGTCGTTTCGCGGCCCGGCTGGAGCGGCTGTCCCCCGCCGAGCTGCACACGCTTCAGGCGGTGTGGCACGCGGCACAGGCGCGGGGTCTGCAGGCGTGGTTCGCGCGCAGCGGCAGCGAGGAGGCGGTGGACCCGGCGTGGCCGCTGCGTCCGGACCTGTCGGCGGCCGCGTGAGCATGCCCGGCGCGCGCAAAAAGACCGGTCCGCTGCGGCGGACCGGCCTTTCCCGGTGGGCGATACTGGGTTCGAACCAGTGACCTCTTCGGTGTGAACGAAGCGCTCTCCCACTGAGCTAATCGCCCGGGAACGCACCGAACAATACAGGTGTCCCCGTGGTTCCTTCAAACCGCTTCGGGTCCGCGGGCCAGGTACGCCAGCAGGCCGCGCCGTCCGGCCCGCATCATCAGCCAGTGGTTGGCCCGGAAGACCGGCCGCCCCGGCACGGCCATCCGCCGCAGCAGCGGCTTGCGCACGTCCACCACCTGGTCGTAGCGGGCCAGGCAGCCGCGGCCCGCGGCTGCGACCGTCCAGCGCGCCCAGCCCTCGATGTCGCCGGACATCGCGATCCGCAGCACCCCGGCGCCCGGGTCCCGGCGCACCTCGCGCGCGGTGAAGGTCATGTCGTACGGCAGGAGCGACCGGATGCGGATCACGCCCGTGGCGCCGTCCGTCCGCTCGACCTCTCGCACCTGCCGCCACCAGCGCGGGTACTCCTCGGGCCGCTCCAGCACGCGGTACACGGCGGCGGGCGGGGCGGGCAGGGGCCACAGGCTGCGGAAGCGGTAGTGCGTCCAGTCCATGGACGGAGTCTGCCCCTGCGCGGACATACCAGTGCGGCGGCCGCGCGGGTTTTGGGTACGCGTACTCGTGGCGTACGGCGTGACCCGGCCCACGCTCCCGCGGAGGGCGCCGGGCGGGCATGCGGCCGGCCGCGCGTCGCCGGTCTTGACGGCGGCGCAGGCGTCGAGGCGGGAGCGGCCCTGGATCTTCTCCCCTTTCCGGCCCCTGCGCTCCCGCTCGGTCAGCCGCGCCGGGGCCAGGCCGCTCCAGTCGGTGTTGAAGCCGATCGACAAGGCGTGCCGTGTCGGCTCCGACGGGAATGCCGATCTGCTTGCCGTCGACCTGACCGTGCGCCAGAACGCCATGGGGGAAGGCCGATTCAGATGGCCGCGTCCGCCTGGGACGTGAGGTCCATGAGAACCCCGCGCTCGTCGTGCTTGCGCAGGAACGCGACCGCATTCCGGAAAACGTCCGGCGGATTCCCACCGGAGGCCAGGGGCTGGAACGTCTCCAAGAACGCCTCGCACTCGGTGAATTCCGGCTTGATCGCGGTCTCGGGTACTTCTTTCCCCAAGAGCGCGACGGTCTTCTCGATGGCGACGCTGCGCGGCTCGCCACCCCACCATGGGTAGCGAAGTGTCACCGTCCCGTCGGCGGGCGCTCCTCCGCCCCCACCGCAACGGGTCGTCGCGGCGCGCCCGAAGGTGGCCGCCGAGGCTCCCGCCCCCTTGACGGCTCGTGCGTCTCCCCCACACTTCTGCCTGCCGTCACCAGATCTCTGCCCGCGACGCCCTCACCGGTCATGAATCGTTTCAAGGAAGCGCTCGCCGACCTGAGGCGCGAAGGGCCGGGGTGCGTCAGTACGCGGACCGGAACGGACCCGGTGCGCACCGGGTCCGGCGACGCCGCAGGCGGGAGGCGCGTGATCGACGGGCCGGACGGGAGACGGGGGGCGGCGGCACCCGCACCGATGGCCACCGACCGTGACCGCGGCCCCACGCGGCAGCAGCGGACCCGCGGGGCGGCGACGCCCGCCGACGGCGGCGGACACGACCGGCGGCGGACACGACAACGGCCCACCTGCTGTCTCGCAGATGGGCCGCGTCTCCGGGTGGGCGATACTGGGTTCGAACCAGTGACCTCTTCGGTGTGAACGAAGCGCTCTCCCACTGAGCTAATCGCCCGGGCGCAGGATGAACATTACCCCATGTCAGGGGGTGCGGGTGACCATGGCGGGCCGCCCTCGCACCCCGTGCCCGCGGATCACTGGTCCTTGATCTTCCAGGGCATCACGAAGCCGAACTTCCAGACGTAGAACCCGACGATCGCGGCCATGATCACGCAGCCGACGGTGGTCAGGACGATGTTGCGCCGGCGCACCTTCGGGTCCAGGGCGCGCTGGGCCGCCTCCGTGACCTTGCGCTTGGTCCAGCGCAGGACCAGCTGGGCCCAGACGAACTCGGTCGCCCAGACCGCCATGCCGCCGAAGATGATCACCCAGCCCGGACCGGGCAACGGCAGCAGGACGATGCCGGTGACCACGACCCCGAGACCGACGAGGAAGACCCCCACCTGCCAGCTGACGTGGAGCAGGCGGCGCGCCTTGATGAATTCCGGCGCCCGCGAACCGAGCTCCCGCTCGCCCTGCACCCCGTCCGCCCCCGTTCCGTCCGCAGCCACGGCGACCTCACCGGGCTTGCTACTCCCCGTATTCATACGGCCAAACCCTACCGGAACGATTCCGGTCACCGAAATGGGCGCATCGGACGAACAGCTTCTCGGCCGGAAGAGTTACGTAAACACACGCAAAACCCTCAGAGGGGTTTACAACGGCACCGTAGGTGGCATGTCGATTTCGCCGACGTGCGAATCCCCGAGCGCACACTGAGCGAAAGGCCCTGGCGCTTATGAACACCACGGTCAGCTGCGAGCTGCACCTGCGCCTCGTTGTGTCGAGCGAGTCCTCCCTGCCTGTCCCCGCAGGCCTGCGGTACGACACGGCCGACCCCTACGCCGTGCACGCCACCTTCCACACCGGAGCCGAGGAGACCGTCGAGTGGGTGTTCGCCCGCGACCTCCTCGCCGAGGGGCTTCACCGGCCCACAGGGACCGGCGACGTCCGCGTCTGGCCGTCGCGCAGCCACGGTCAGGGCGTCGTCTGCATCGCCCTGAGCTCCCCCGAGGGGGAGGCGCTGCTGGAGGCCCCGGCGCGGGCTCTGGAGTCCTTCCTGAAGCGCACCGACGCCGCCGTGCCGCCCGGCACGGAGCACCGGCACTTCGACCTCGACCAGGAACTCTCGCACATCCTGGCGGAAAGCTAGGGAGAGAGCGAGACCCCCACCAAGCTGCCCGGCCGTCCACTCGGGGAGACGGCTCGGGCCTGTCCGGCGGATCAGGTCGGGGCAAGCCCACGGCGCTGATCGGCCTCCGTGCAGCGTGCCAGGGCCCTCGTCTCCGGCAGGATCCTCCGGGCAGGCCCCCAGGCGCCCAGGACAACCGCATACGGCACACACCGGCGCCGCCACCGCGTGATGCACGCGGGGGTGGCGCCGGTCTGCGTCACGACCGGCGTGGGCCGGTGCAGAGTGGGCGCCGGGGAGGACGGGGCGCCGGCCGGTGCCGGAGTGCTCGCCGGTACGCGGCGGGGCCGGTCTTCCGGTGACGCGCTGTGAGGGGGCGTGTCCCCCGCCGCCGGGAACCGTGGCACGCCTCGGCGGCGTTCCACGGGGCAAGTGCGGTCGCGTCGGCCGGAGGCGGTGGGACGGCGCCGGGAGCCATTACCATCGGCCAGCATCGGCGGGCGCCCGCCCGACCCTCAGGCCAGGGAGCGAAACGTGCTGATCACCCACGACACCCGGTGCGCGCTCGACACCGTGGTCGATCTGGTGAACACCGCGCCGGAGGACGAGACGGCGCGGGACGGGCTGGCGGACGTCACGGCTCTCGCGGACTTCGTGCGCAGGCACGACATCAGCGATGTCGGGGTGCTCTCGGAGGTGGACCTGTCCGCGGTGCGCAGGATCCGCGGCCGGTTCGCGGGGATCTTCGCCACCTCGGACGCCCGGACCGCGGCCGGGATGATCAACGAGCTGGTCGCCGCCGCCGGCACCACGCCCCGCCTCACGGACCACGACGGCTACGACTGGCACGTGCACTACTTCGCGCCCGGCGCCTCCGTCGCCGACCACCTGGCCGCCGACTGCGGGATGGCGCTGGCCTTCTTCGTGGTGGCCGGCGAGCGTGAGCGGCTGCGGCGCTGCGAGGCCCCCGACTGCCGACGCGCCTTCGTCGACCTCTCGCGCAACCGCTCCCGGCGGTACTGCGACAGCCGTACCTGCGGAAACCGCCTGCACGTGGCCGCCTACCGGGCCCGCCGCAAGGAGGCGGCGGGCTGACGCCCCCTTCTAGGGGCGGCCGGGCGGGGGGCGTCGACGCGACGCGGTGTCCGGCGGGGAGGCGTCGGTGTGACGCGGTGCCCGGCGGGTGGCGCCGGGGACCGCGTGTACGGCTCACAGCAGGAACAGATCGTGCAACGCAGCCATGAGCAGCAGACACCCGATCACCGCAAGGAAGATCATCAGCGGTGGCTGGGAAAGGGCGAAGAGGCACCCGCGCGGCTCGTCCTTCGGCGGCGCGGCATCACTCTGTGTCGTGTCCAGCATCTCCCGGGGATGATGGCGCAGGGGGCGCCCCCGGCGCGATCAAGACGCACGAAGATGCGAGAGTTCGCCGGTTTCCGTGCTGACCTGCACATCTCAGGCGCGAGCCGGACAGCTTCCGATCATCCTGGGGGTGGGGTCGTTTCAGACCCGCTCCCCGGGGTCATATGCCGTGCTTCTTGAGGATGGCCTCGATGTCGCTGAAGTCGTCGGCGGCGTCGGCACGGGGCGCGGCCTGAGGCTGGGCGCGGGGCGTGCCCGCCGCGCGGGAGGCCTGGCCGAGGGAGGGCGCCGAGGTCTGGGGTGCCACCGCTTCCCGCGGGGCCGCCGCGCCCGCCGCGCGTCCCTTGCGGTCGCGGCGCCGCTCCACCGCCCGGGTGGCCGTGAGGAGCAGCCAGGCACCGCCCAGTACCCCGAATCCCGCCCAGGCCACCGGGCTGAAGGCGGTGTCCGCGGCCCACTGGACGACGCCGGTCATCACCAGGCCGAGGGGCACCAGCGCATAGGCCGCGATGCGGGCCGCCGTGCGGAAACGCCTGCGGAACGCCGTCACCGCCGCGATGCCCAGGCCGGCCGCGGCAACGGCGGAACACACGGTCTCGGCAATCATCCGGTCCTCCATGGCGGGCTCGGGCGGGGCACGTCGTCCCTCCATCCTGCACCTGCCGGACCCCGCCGGGCCATGCCCGGCCCGGACATCGGGGACATCTCCGGGTCGGCTCCTGCTCAGGTGCCGGTGGTGGCGTACGCCCCGGGGGCGAGGCGGCCGATTGGGTCCGGGGCGCCGGTCCTGGGAGACTGGGCCCATGAACGACTCCTCCCCCGTCCGGCCCACGGCCGTCCTCGACGTCTGGTGCGAACTCCAGTGCCCGGACTGCCGCAGCGCCCTGGACGATCTGCGTGCCCTGCGCGCCCGTTACGGCGACCGGCTCGAACTGCGGCTGCGGCACTTCCCGCTGGAGAAGCACCAGCACGCCTTCGCCGCCGCGCAGGCCGCCGAGGAGGCCGCGGCGCAGGGGCAGGGATGGCCGTACGTCGAGGCGGTGCTGGCCCGGGTCGAGGAGCTGGACCGCAGGGGCGAACCCGTGCTGGTCGAGGTGGCCCGGGAACTCGGCCTGGACGCCGAGGAGTTCGACACCGCGCTGATCGACGGCCGGCACATCCTGGTCGTGGACGCCGACCAGGCCGAGGGCAAGGCGATCGGCGTCACCGGCACGCCGACGTACGTCATCGACGGCCGGCGCCTGGACGGCGGCAAGAGCCAGGAAGGGCTGCGCGAGCGCGTCGAGGAGATCGCCGGCCGGCTGCTCGGCGGGCCGGAGTGACGTCCGGCTCCCCGGAGCGGGGCGCGCAGGGTGGAGCGGGCCTTGCGGTCCCTCAGCACGTGCGGTCCCTCAGAACAGCACGTGCGGTCCTTCGGCACGTGCGTCCATCGGCACTCGCGGTCCTTCGGCCCCCGCGGTCAGAGCAGGTGCTTGTAGAGGGTGTGCCGCGTCGTCGTGTAGCCCAGTGACTCGTAGAGCCGCTCGGCCGGGGTGTTCCCCGCGAAGACGTTGAGGCCGAGGACGCGCCGGCCCGCCTCGATCGCCTGCCGCTCGGCCAGCAGCATCAGCGTGCGGCCGTGTCCCCGGCCGCGGTGGGCCGCGTCGGTCTCGACGCCGAAGACGTAGGCCTGGGCCTCCTGAAGGGCCACCCACAGGACGCCCACCCGCGTCCCGTCCTGTTCCAGGACGCTGAACACCATGTCCGCGGTGGTCACGCCGTCCGGCAGGAGCTGCTCGTGGTCGCGCCGCGCCTTGGCCTGCGCCCCGGCCTCGGGCACCCCCCGCTCGATGCAGGCGCGCGCGAACCGCTCCCTGTCGCAGTCCTGCCACGGGGCGAACTCGGCCTCCGTCATCGGCCGCGCGCGGCTGCCCGCGGGCAGACCGGGCGGGACGGCGCCGAGGTGCTTCTCCATGGCGCGCATGCGCGGGACGTAGCCGAGTGCCGTGGCGAGCCTGAGGCCCGCGGCCGCGTCGCCGGGCACGGCCACCTCGATCTGCCGGCAGCCCCAGCCGCGCGCCACCTCCTCGGCGGCCAGCGCGGCGACCGTGCCGCGGCCCCGCCGGCGGTCCGGCTCCGCGACGCGCAGGTCGTTGATGCGGGCCACCGTGTCGCCGAAGGCGGGTGACGTGCCGAGGTGGATCGCGCCGACGGGACGGCCGTTCACGCACACCTGGTAGTGGCGCGAGCGCGTCCCGTCAGCCGCGCGCTGAAGCGGCTCGGTCGGCCGCAGGGTGGTGGTCATCAGGGGTGTTCTACCCCGGTCCGGACCGCCCTGTCCGCCCCGCGGTCCCCGCTCACGGGTCCAGGTCGTCGCCCGACCGCTCCTGGAAGAGCCGCATCGCCTTCGCGGTCACCGGGCCGGGGGCCCCCGGCAGTTCGCGGCCGTCGACGCGATGGACGGCCTGCACGTCGCGCAGGGTGGACGTCAGGAAGATCTCGTCGGCCCGCTCCAGCACGTCCAGCGGCAGGTCGGTCTCCCGGGCGCCGGTCCACTCGACCGTCAGCGCGCGGGTGATGCCCGCGAGACAGCCGGAGGCGAGCGGCGGGGTGTGCATCTCGCCGTCGAGGACGACGAAGACGTTGGAGCCGGTGCCCTCGCAGAGCTGCCCGACGGTGTTGGCGAACAGCGCCTCGGACGCGCCCTGTTCGTGCGCGCGGGTCAGGGCGACGACGTTCTCGGCGTACGAGGTGGTCTTCAGGCCGCTGAGGGCACCGCGCTCGTTGCGGGTCCAGGGGACCGTGACGACGGCGGTGGAGTCGGGCCGGCGCCGGGTCTCGCCGAGGGCGACGACCAGGGTCGGGCCGTGCTCACCGCGGTCGGAGCCGAGCGGGCCGTGGCCGCCGGTGTACGTGATGCGCAGCCGGCCCAGCGGCATGGGGTTGGCGGCCAGGACGGCGGCGCAGGCGCGCCGGACCTCGTCGTGGTCGGGGTCGGGCAGGCCCAGGCCGCGTGCCGAGCGGGTCAGCCGGTCCAGGTGCCGGGTGAGCGCGAACGGCGTGCCGTCGACCGCCTTCACCGTCTCGAAGACGCCGTCCCCCACGGTCAACCCGTGGTCGAAGACGGAGACGCGGGCGGATCCGACGTCCCGGAGCCCACCGTCGAGCCAGATCTTCACTGCTCCCCACCTCACCTGTCCGTGCCGGGGACCCGGCCGCGGCCGGCGTTCCGGGGGGCGTCCCCCGGATGGGCCCAGCACGCCCGCAGTCCCTCGCCAGTCACCTCGTACGCTCCCGACGCTACCGCGAGCAGCCGGGCGGCCTTCAGTTCGGTCTCCCGCCACTCCCCCTCGGGGTCCGACCCCCAGGTGATGCCCGCGCCGGTGCCGAAGCGCAGCACGCCCTCGGCCCGGTCGATCCAGAAGGTGCGGATGCCGACGGCCAGCTCGCCGGTGCGCCGGTCGGCGTCGACCCAGCCGACGCCGCCGCAGTACGGCCCCCGGGGCGCCGTCTCCAGGGCCTCGATGATCCGCAGGGCGCTCGACTTGGGCGCGCCGGTGACCGAGCCGGGCGGGAAGGCGGCGGCGAGCAGCTCGGGCCAGCCCGCGCCGTCGCGCAGTTCGCCGCGCACGGTGGAGACCAGGTGGACCAGCCCCGGGTGCTTCTCCACGGCGCACAGGTCGGGGACGGTCACGGTGCCGGAGGCGCAGACGCGGCCGAGGTCGTTGCGGACCAGGTCGACGATCATGACGTTCTCGGCGTAGTCCTTCTCCAGCAGGTCCGCCTCGGTGCGGCCGGTGCCCTTGATCGGCCCCGACTCGACGGTCCGGCCCGCGCGGCTCAGGAAGAGCTCCGGAGACGCACTCGCGATCTCGACGCCGTGACCGGGCAGGCGAATCGTTCCGGCGTACGGCGCCGGGTTGCCCCGGGCCAGCAGTGCGGTGAGTGTGTCGGCGTCGGCGTCCGGGGCGACGGGCGCGGTGAGGACGCGGCAGAGGTTGGCCTGGTAGACCTCGCCGGCCGCGATGTGCCGGCGTATCCGGCGCACGCCGTCCAGGTACGCGGCGCGGTCGAGTGAGGACGTCCAGTCACCGACGGCCGGGCCGCGCCAGCCGTCCGGTGCCGGGGCGGGCACCGGCTCCTCCCGCACCTCCGCGAACCGGGCGCAGGTCAGACGGCCCTCGAAGTCGGCGGCGACGGCCCAGAACCCGGTGGAGTCGAGGGCCGCGGGGTCGCTGGTGACGTCGAGCAGGCCGGTGGCGACACGGTCACCGAATCGGGCGAGAGGAGGCAGGTCGAGCACGCTGTCGAGTCTATGGCGGGTGTCCCGCGGGTGGCCGCGCCATGGCCTTCCCGGTGGCCCGGGCGCCTCCGTGGCCAGGTGCAGCGCAGCACGCTGCACAAACGCGTTTTTGTGCTGGCCCGGGAATCCGCTAGAGTTCAACACGTCGCCGGGACGCGCAAGCGGACCGAAACGACAGGCGGACGTAGCTCAGTTGGTAGAGCGCAACCTTGCCAAGGTTGAGGTCGCGAGTTCGAGCCTCGTCGTCCGCTCGCAGGAACAGGGGTTCCACGTGGTCCCCTGCACTCCTGGTGGAGTGGCCGAGAGGCGAGGCAACGGCCTGCAAAGCCGTCTACACGGGTTCAAATCCCGTCTCCACCTCCACGGACGATTAGCTCAGCGGGAGAGCGCTTCCCTGACACGGAAGAGGTCACTGGTTCAATCCCAGTATCGTCCACTGGATCTTTCCGAAGATCCCGACCCGCGCGATTAGCTCAGCGGGAGAGCGCTTCCCTGACACGGAAGAGGTCACTGGTTCAATCCCAGTATCGCGCACGCAGTGCCCACGGTCGGCTCCGGCGAGTGACGATCGTGGTCCCGAGGACGATTAGCTCAGCGGGAGAGCGCTTCCCTGACACGGAAGAGGTCACTGGTTCAATCCCAGTATCGTCCACGCGCACCGAAGCCCCCGGCCGTTCGCGGCCGGGGGCTTCGTCGTGGTGCGCCGGCGCTCAGCTGGAGAACAGCATGTGGCCGAAGCTCTTGTGCCGGTGCCCGTGGTGCCCGCCGTGGTGGCCGCCGTGCGGGGCGCCCCAGGCCGGGGCGTGCGGGGCCGGGTACGCCTGTCCGGCGGGCGGGGGCGGCGGCGCCGGCTGGGACCACTGGGACTCCAGACGGGTCAGCGCCTCCAGCTCGCCGTAGTCCAGGAAGATCCCGCGGCAGTTGGCGCACTGCTCGATCTGGACGCCGTTGCGGTTGTACGTGTGCATGGGCGCATGGCACTTCGGACACTGCATGGTCGGCTCAACTCCTCGCCGGTCGGTCCTGCTTCGCGTATCGCTCAGAACAGACTCTGCCCGGCTGCGGTCGGTTGCACCCTACGTCGCGCGGTTGCGGGGCAACTGGGCGGGGACCGGGTCCATTCGGGCACAGGCGTCGACAAGGGACCGCTCCACGTCGTCCAGGGGCCGCTGCGCCGCGACAGCCTTGGTCACGGCGCGGGCGGCGGTCTGCACGGTGAGGGCGCGGGCCGGGACGTCCAGGGCGGGCCAGGGGTCGCCGTCCGGCGGGACAGCGGGGCCGCCGGACGCTCGGTAGGCGGCGAGGAAGCGGGTCCACTCGTCGGGCGGGAGCAGTCCGCAGGCGTACCAGGCGGCCGGGCGGGCCAGGTCCCAGGCGGCGGGGCCCGCACCGAGGTCGTCGACGTCGATCAGCAGCCAGGCGCCGGTGCCGGCGGGGTGGCGGACGAGCTGGCCGAGGTGCAGGTCGCCGTGGCAGAGGGCGCCGGTGCCCGGCGGCGCGACCTCGCCGCGGGCCCAGGCCGGAAGGGCGGACCAGGCGCGCAGAACGGTCCCGGTGGCCGGGTGCGGGGCGGCCGCGCGGAGGCGGGCCAGCGCACGGGCCGCCTTCGCGGGGCCGCGCATCGGGGGCAGGGGTACGGGAGGTGGCGTGCGGTGCAGGCGGGCGAGGAGGGTGGCGGCGGCTTCCCAGGGCGCGGCGTTGGGGGTGTCCGGGTCGACGGGGGTGCCGTACGGCCAGAGGGTGACGAGCCTGCCGTGCAGGGGGACGGGCGTCGGGGCGAGCGGCGGGAGCAGTACGCCGGGGATGCGGGCGGCCGTCGTGAGGCGGGCGGCGAGGTCGGCCGGGTCGGTGTCCGGGGCGTGCGCCTTGGCGACGGCGCCGGCGTGCCGGACGACCGTGGCGTCGGCGCGGTCGGCGAGGGTGACCACCGCTTCGCAGGCACAGGCGTCGGCGCGCGGGTGCGCGGCGGACCTGGCCCGGGCGGCCAGGTCGGTCAGGAGCGGTGTGGTCACGGGCGTTCCTAGAGGTGGGGCGGGTGGTGGGAGGGTACGCCGGGGAGGGGTGGGTTGGTGGCGGAGGGTGCGGCGTTGCGGCCGGGGTGGGGGCGCGGCGCCCCGCTGCCGGGACCAGGTGGGGCGCAGCTGCCACCGGGACGGGGTGGGGCGTGGCGGGGGCGCCGGGACGAGGTACGGCGCAGCGGCACCGGTGTGGGGCGTGCCGGTGGCACCGGGGCGAGCGCGCGCAGCGCGCTGCCGCCGAGGTGGAGGGCGCGGCACGGCACCGCCGGGACGACGTCGGGCACAGCCGCCGTCGAAGCGGCGAGGGACACGGCGGCGCCGGGGCGCTGAGACACGTTGTTGCAGCCGGGCGGCTGGGGCGCGGCTGCCACCTGCGCCGGAGGTGGAGCGGCGGCGCCGAGGCGGGGCGCCGCGTGGTGTCGCGGCCCGGACAGGGGTGGGGCGCGGCGGTGACGCCAGGCAAGGTGGAACGGCCGCCCCGAGGACGGGCGCCGCGTGGTGTCGCGGCCCGGACGGGGGTGGGACGCGGCGGTGACGCCAGGCAAGGTGGAACGGCCGCGCCGAGGCGGGGCGCCGCGTGGTGTCGCGGCCCGGACGGGGGTGGGGCGCGGCGGGGGCGACGGGACGAGAAGCGGGGCGCGGCGGGCCCCGCCTGGCCGGGGTGACGCATGGTGTGCCGCCAGGGCGATGAGGGACGCGGCGTTTCCGGTGGGACGCGGTGGGTCGCCTTGCTGCCGGGTGAGGCAGGGCGTGATCCCGCTGAGGGCAGACACGACGTTGCCGCCGGGGCGAGGTGGTCAGGGGCATGGCCGCCGGGGTGGGTCGTGGCGTAGCCGTAGCGGGGATGCGGGTGGGGCGGACGGGTGCCGCCGGGGGAAAAGCAATGCCGGCGCAGCTCCCCAGCTGCGCCGGCATTTTGCCGTCCGCCGCACCCCCGTCCCCACGGGGTTATGGGTGGATGTCCCCGCCCGGACCGCTCTTCCGGGCCTGGGGTCGCCGCTCAGCGCCCCAGCATCACGCCCACGGACGACGCCTGTGTGGCCACTGTCTCCCAGCCGTCGAAGACGACGAGGAGCAGGACCGCCAGGGGCAGGGCCATGGCCGTTGCCACCAGGGGATGGCGGCGGCCCGTGCGGCCCGTGCGGTGCGGGCGGAACGCGGCGTGCGCCTTGCGTCCCTGCTCGCGGATGAGTGTCCGCGGTGCCGTGTGGGCCATGGTCCCTCTCCTGACCGTTCTGTGTGGTTGGCAGCGGCGGGTGGCTGACCTCGGGGGACGAGTGCTGCACCCGCCGCTTGACCTCAAATCTAGGCGCGCGACCAGGTGGGGGGCGTCATGCCCTCGTACCGATTGGCGGGCCTCCCGGAGGATGAGCCGGAGGGTGGCGACTACTCCCCTGGGTGGAGAAGCGAGGTCGGGTCTAGGGGTCTTCCCGGAGGGGGCGCCCGGAGTGTCCGGGCATTTCCGAGCTGTCCTCACGGGGCACCGGCTGCTCGACCAGGGCCGGCACCCGGTTCGCCATGAAGCGTGCCGTACGGACCACAACACCGGTTCGCGTGACTTCACTCACTTCCACCACGCCTCGGCGTACCGCCGTCTCCGCCCGGCGGCCCGCCCTGCTCGCCACCACCCCGTACGCACGCGTCGTGTCCCCGGCGTCCGCGACTGTCTCCACGCGGTCACCCTTCACGCGACCAATCCCCCTTTCGAGACGGATGGTTGGAAGCGCGGAAGGCGCAATGGCGCCCTGTGGGCGCGCTCCCTGACCACCCCCCAAGTCTCGCACCCGGCACTGACAATCCGTCCGGGCGAGAGGGCGCGGCCTCTGCGCGCGGGCGGCCACGGAAACGTAAGCTGTGGCACGTCATACGGACCGGCAGCGGGGATGAACATGGCGATGATGCGCCTGAGGCGCGAGGACCCGCGCGTCGTCGGCTCGTTCAGGCTGCACAGACGGCTCGGTGCGGGCGGCATGGGCGTGGTCTACCTGGGCTCCGACAAGAAGGGGCAGCGGGTCGCCCTGAAGGTGATCCGGCCGGACCTCGCGGAGGATCAGGAGTTCCGGTCGCGGTTCGCCCGTGAGGTCTCGGCGGCACGGCGGATCCGCGGCGGGTGCACCGCGCGGCTCGTCGCGGCGGACCTGGAGGCGGACCGGCCGTGGTTCGCCACCCAGTACGTGCCCGGCCCCTCCCTGCACGACAAGGTCGCCGAGGAGGGGGCGCTCGGCGCCGCCGACGTCGCCGCGGTCGGCGCCGCCCTGTCGGAGGGCCTGGTCGCGGTGCACGAGGCCGGGGTCGTCCACCGGGACCTGAAGCCGTCCAACATCCTGCTCTCCCCCAAGGGCCCGCGGATCATCGACTTCGGCATCGCCTGGGCGACCGGGGCCTCCACGCTCACCCACGTCGGCACCGCCGTCGGCTCGCCCGGCTTCCTCGCACCCGAGCAGGTGCGCGGTGCCGCGGTCACGCCGGCCACCGACGTGTTCTCGCTGGGCGCCACCCTGGCGTACGCGTCGACCGGCGACTCGCCCTTCGGACAGGGCAGTTCCGAGGTGATGCTGTACCGGGTGGTGCACGAGGAGCCCCAGCTGCACGGCGTACCGGACGCGCTGGCTCCACTGGTCCGGGCCTGTCTGGCGAAGGACCCCGAGGAGCGGCCCAGCACGCTGGAGCTGTCGTTGCGGCTGAAGGAGATCGCCGCCCGTGAGGCGCAGGGCCTGATCGAGGGGCGGCCGCCCGCGCCGCGTTCCGGTGAGGCGGACCGGCCCACCGGGCGGCTCGCCGACACCTATCCCGACCGCGCCCCGCGCCGGCCGCAGGGCGGGCCGGTGACACCGGCACCCCGCGGTGCGCGCGGCCCCGCTCCGGTGCGGGGCGGGACTCCGTCCCGGGGTGGCGGCGCTCCCTCCCGCGGCGGCGCCCCGGCGCGGTCCGGGGCGCGGCCGACGCCCGCCTCGCGGAACACCCCGGCGCGCCACACGACCCGCTCCGGCAGCGGCAGCCGTCCGGCACCGCGCGGTGCGAACGGCCGTCCGGCGGCTCGGCCCACCGGGACCGGGCGGCGGCCGGCCAATCCGCGGCTGCTGCGGCAGCGGCTGTTCGTCTTCGTGGTCGTGACCCTGTTCGTGGCGCTCGGCATCGGCCTGGTGCAGGGCTGCCAGGGGGCGTCGCGCGGGCTCGGTGACGAGCGGGGCGGCGTGCGCGAGCGGCAGGAGCAGGTGCGGGAGCAGATGCGGCCGGCGTACCGGCCGGCGGACGAGGGGACCCGAACGTCCGGGGAGTCCGCCGGGTCCAGGGGATACGCGTCGGCGGTCGGGGCGTACCGGTAGCCTCCCGCCCGGCGGTCCCGCTGGTCCCGCCCGCCGATCCCCGGTGGGCCTTCCCGGTACCGCCTCCTACGGCTGCGGTCGGCCCGTCGCGACCGCGTAGAACGCGACGGCGGCCGCCGCGCCCACGTTGAGCGAGTCGACGCCGTGCGACATCGGGATGCGGACCCACTCGTCGGCGGCGGCCAGGGCCTGCCTGGACAGGCCGTCGCCCTCCGCGCCGAGCATCAGGGCGACGCGGTCCATCCGGTGCGGGGCGGCCTCGTCGAGCGCCTTGGCCCTGTCGTCGGGGGTGAGGGCGAGCAGCGCGAGTCCGGCCTCGCGGACCGACTCCAGCCCCTTGGGCCAGGTGTCCAGGCGGGCGTACGGCACGGAGAAGACCGCGCCCATCGAGACCTTGACGCTCCGGCGGTACAGCGGGTCGGCGCAGTCGGGGGAGAGCAGCACCGCGTCCATGCCGAGCGCGGCGGCCGAGCGGAAGATCGCCCCGATGTTGGTGTGGTCGTTGACCGACTCCATGACCACCACCCGGCGGGCGGTCCGGAGCAGCTCGGCGGCGGTCGGCAGCGGCTTGCGCTGCATGGAGGCGAGGGCGCCGCGGTGCACGTGGTAGCCGGTGACCTGTTCGGCGAGCTCCGGGCTGACCGCGTAGACGGGGGCCGGGGACTCGTCGATGACGTCGCGCATGACGTCGACCCACTTGGCGGAGAGCAGCATCGACCGCATCGCGTAGCCCGCGTCCCCGGCCCGCCGGATGACCTTCTCGCCCTCGGCGATGAACAGGCCCTCGGCGGGTTCGCGCCTGCGGCGCAGTTCGACGTCGGTCAGGCCCGTGTAGTCGCGCAGGCGCGGATCGTCGGGGTCCTCGACGGTGATGAGATCGGCCACAGGGTGATACTGCCTTGTCGTGCGTACGGTGCCAACGGCTCGGGGCGGGTCGCGTTACCCGGGGTCACCTGCGGTCGCGAGGGGAGCGCGCGGTCACGCGGGGGTCCCCGGCCCCACCGTGACGACCTCACCGACGACGATGACCGCCGGCGGCTTGACCTGCTGTGCGCGGACCGTCTCGGCGACCGTCGCCAGGGTCGCGTCGACGCGGCGCTGCGCCGCGGTCGTGCCCTCCTGGACCAGGGCGACGGGCGTGCCGGCCGGCTTGCCGTGCGCGACGAGGGTCTCCGCGATCTTGCCGATCTTGTCGACGCCCATCAGGATCACCAGCGTGCCGGTGAGCCTGGCGAGCGACGGCCAGTCCACCAGGGAGCGCTCGTCGTCGGGGGCGACATGGCCGCTGACCACGGTGAACTCGTGCGCGACCCCGCGGTGGGTGACCGGGATGCCGGCCGCGCCCGGGACCGAGATGGAGGAGGAGATCCCGGGGACGACCGTGCACGGGATGCCGGCCTCCGCGAGCGCCTGGGCCTCCTCCATGCCGCGGCCGAAGACGAAGGGGTCGCCGCCCTTGAGCCGGACGACGGACTTGCCCTGCTTGGCGTGTTCGATCAGGGCGTTGTTGATGGCCTCCTGGGCCATGGAGCGGCCGTAGGGGATCTTCGCCGCGTCGATCACCTCGACGTGCGGCGGCAGTTCGGCGAGCAGGTCGCGCGGGCCGAGGCGGTCGGCGATGACGACGTCGGCCTCGGCGAGCAGGCGGCGGCCGCGGACCGTGATCAGGTCGGGGTCGCCGGGGCCGCCGCCGACCAGGGCCACGCCGGGGGTGCGGGTGCGGTGGTGCGGGGCGACGAGGGTGCCGTCGCGCAGGCCTTCGACGACCGCGTCGCGGACGGCGGCGGTGTGGCGCGGGTCGCGCGACTTGGTGTCGGTGGTGAGGACCGCGACCGTGACGCCCTCGCTGTGGCCGGTGGCCGGGGTCCAGGCGGTCGCGGCGTCGGCGTCGTCGGAGCGGACGCACCAGACGCGGTGGCGCTCGGCTTCCGCCGAGGCGCGGGTGTTCGCCTCGTGGTCGCTGGTGGCGATCAGGGCGTACCAGGCGTCGGCGAGGTCGCCTTCGGCGTACGGCCGCCGCTCCCAGGTGATCTCGCCCGCGTCGGCCATGGCCTCCACGGACGGGGTGGCCTGCGGCGACACGAGGAGGACGTCCGCGCCGGCCGCGATCAGCGCGGGCAGGCGACGCTGGGCGACCTGGCCGCCGCCGAGCACGACCGCTCGGCGGCCGGCGAGGCGGAGGCCCACGGGGTAGGCGGGGTGTTCGGCCATGTGGGTGCGGCTCCTCGTGCGGGCGTGCGATGGGTGCTACGGCTCTGGAGCAGCCCTGACGTGCGGATTTTAGAGTGCGTTCAGCGTACGGCCGGGGCCGGGTGGGCGCGTCGGGGGCCCACCCCGCTCATCCTGCCCGGTCGTCCTACTTCTCGGTGACTCCCGCCGAGTCGAAGGTCGCCACCTCGTGCATCGCCCGGGCCGTGCTCTGCACCAGCGGCAGGGCCAGCAGGGCTCCCGTGCCCTCGCCGAGGCGGAGGTCCAGGTCGACCAGGGGGCGCAGACCGAGCTTGTTCAGCGCCGACACGTGGCCGGGCTCCGCGCTGCGGTGACCGGCGATGCAGGCGGCGAGGACCTCGGGGGCGATGGCGCGGGCGACCAGGGCCGCGGCACCGGCGCTGACGCCGTCCAGGATCACCGGCGTCCGCAGGGACGCGCCGCCGAGGAGCAGGCCGACGATGGCGGCGTGTTCGAGGCCGCCGATCGCGGCGAGCACCCCGATGGGGTCGGCCGGGTCAGGCTGGTGGAGGTCGATGGCCCGGCGGACCACCTCGGTCTTGCGGGCGAGCGTCTCGTCGTTGATGCCGGTGCCCCGGCCCGTGACCTCCGCCGGGTCCGCGCCCGTGAAGACCGCGATGAGGGCGGCGGACGCGGTGGTGTTGGCGATCCCCATCTCACCCGTGAGCAGGACCTTGTTGCCGGCCGCCACCAGGTCGCGGGCCGTCTCGATGCCCACCTCGATGGCCTGCTTGGCCTCCTCGCGGGTCATCGCCGGGCCGGTGGTCATGTCGGCGGTGCCCGGGCGGACCTTGCGCGGCAGCAGCCCCGGGGTGGACGGCAGTTCGGCGGTCACGCCCACGTCGACGACGCAGACCTCGGCACCGACCTGGTTGGCGAAGGCGTTGCACACCGCTCCCCCGCCGAGGAAGTTGGCCACCATCTGGCCCGTGACCTCCTGCGGCCACGGCGTGACGCCCTGGGCGTGCACCCCGTGGTCGCCCGCGAAGATCGCGACGGCCGCGGGCTCCGGGATCGGCGGCGGGCACTGCCGGGACAGGCCGGACAGCTGGGCGGAGATGATCTCCAGCATGCCGAGCGCGCCGGCCGGCTTGGTCATCCGCTTCTGCCGCTCCCACGCCTCGCCGAGCGCCTTGGCGTCCAGCGGGCGGATCTGGGCGACGGTCTCGGCGAGCAGGTCGTGCGGTTCCTCGCCGGGCAGGGCGCGGCGGCCGTACGTCTCCTCGTGGACGACCCAGGACAGCGGGCGGCGCCTGGACCAGCCCGCCTGCATCAGCTCGGGTTCCTCCGGGAACTCGTCGACGTACCCGACGCACAGGTACGCCACGACCTCCAGGTGCTCGGGCAGGCCGAGGGCTCGGACCATCTCGCGCTCGTCGAAGAAGCTGACCCAGCCGACGCCGAGGCCCTCGGCGCGGGCGGCGAGCCAGAGGTTCTCCACCGCGAGCGCGGAGGAGTAAGGGGCCATCTGCGGCTGCGTGTGGCGGCCGAGGGTGTGGCGGCCGCCGCGGGTCGGGTCGGCGGTGACGACGATGTTCACCGGGGTGTCGAGGATCGCCTCGATCTTCAGTTCCTTGAACTGCTTCGCCCGGCCCTTGGGCAGCGACTTCGCGTAGGCCTCACGCTGGCGCAGGGCCAGTTCGTGCATCGTGCGCCGGGTCTCGGCGGAGCGGATGACGACGAAGTCCCAGGGCTGCGAGTGGCCGACCGAGGGCGCGGTGTGCGCCGCCTCCAGCACGCGCAGCAGGACCTCGTGCGGGATGGGGTCGCTGCGGAAGCCGTTGCGGACGTCCCGCCGCTCGCGCATGACCTTCAGCACGGCCTCGCGCTCGGCGTCGTCGTAGGCGGGCGCGGCCGGGCCGGTGGGCTGTCGCGCTTCTGCCACGGGGGCCGTGCTCGTTTCCTGCGGGTCGTGCGGGTCGTACGCGTCGTGCGGTTCGTGCGCGTCGTGCGGTTCGTGCGCGTCGTGCGGGTCCTGCCGGGCGTGCGGGTCCTGCGGACCTTGCAGGGGCTGCGGGGCGTGCGGGTCCTGCCGGGCGTGCGGGTCCAACCGGGCGTGCGGGCCGGGCTGGTCCTGCTCGGTCGGGCCGGTCAGCTCGTCCGCCGGGTGCGGCTCGTTGAGGTCGTTCGCGTCGTTCAGCCGGTCCTGCCGGTCCTGCCGGTCCTCCTGGTCGGCGGCCCGGGTGTCCAGGTCGTCCGCGCTCTGTACCAGTTCCACGGGGTCGGAGGCCGGCGCCTCCTCGGGCGCGGCCGGGCCGGGGACGGACGCGGCGGTACGGGGGCCGGGGACCGTGATCACGGCCTGCTGCTGCGCCACCGGCTCGGACGCCTGGTCCCCGGCGGGCAGCACGACCGGGTGCGGCGGCGTGGGCGCGAGGTGCGAAGTGGCCGGCACCGAGCCCTCCACTGGGAGGAACTCGCCCAGCGGCTGCTCGGCGAGCGCGTCGGGCTCCGCGTCGGGCGCGGTCTCCTCGGCGGACGGGACGGGCTGCGCGAGGGACTCGTCCACGGCCGGGGCCTCGGCCTGCTCCGCCCCGTCCACGGCGGCGGGCCGCTCCGGCTGCGGGGCGGGCTCGGGGGCGGCTTCCGGTACGACCGCCTCGGCGGCGAGCGGCGGCTCGGGGGCCGGCGCGGGCTCGGGGGCCTGCGCGGGCTCGGGCGCGACCGGGGCGGCCTCGGAGCCGGTCACGCCCGCCTCCTCGGCCTGCGCGGAGGGGGGCGCCCTCGGAGCCGGTCACGCCCGCCTCCTCGGCCTGCGCGGAGGCCGCCGCCTCCGCGGCGGCGTCGCCAGGCCCGTCCTCCGGAGTGCCGGGCAGTTCCACGGGCTCGGCGGCGGAGGCGGGCTCGGCGATCTGCCCCGCCTCCGTCACGACGGCCGGAGCGCTCGGGGGCGTCCCGGCGTCCGGGACGGCAGCCCCGGCGTCAGCGGCTGCGGCCTCCCCGGGCGCGGCCGCTTCTTCGGCGGCCCCGGCGCCGTACTCCTGGCCGGGGGCGGTGTCCGGCTCCGCGGCGTGGACGTCGCCCTGCCCGGACGGCACGGGGACACCGGCCTCCGAGGCGAGCCGCGCCACGGCGGCCTGCGCCGCACCCACCCGCTCCGACGCGGCCTCGACCTGCGCCTGCGCATGAGGCGTCTCGGCCTGCGCCTCCGCCGGAACAGGCACCTCGGCCTGCGCCTCCGCCGTCACGTGCGCCTCGGCCGGCGCCGGCTCCTCCGCCTGCGCGTGCGCCTCAGCCGGTGCCGCCGGCTGCGCGTGCGTCTCCCCCTGGACGGAGACCCGCTGGACGGAGACCTGCTGCCCGGAGGCCTCGGCGTGCAGGTCACCCGATGCCCGCACCTCGGCGTACGGTTCCCCCGGTGCCTGCACCTGGGCCTGCACCTGCGCCTGTACGGGCACCTCCCCCGGTACGGGGAGCTGCACCGCGCCCCGCCCCGGGGGCACCGCCTGCTCGTGGCCCTGGGCCAGCACCTGCTCCTGCGCCCGCGCCGCCGGGGCAACCGGCGGGACAACCGTTTCCGCAGGCGTCGCCTCCGCGCCCACCGGCGTCTGCGTCACGGTGGCCTGCGGGCCGCCCCAGGGCACCGCGCCCTGGGGCATCGCCGCCCCCTGCGGCGGCATCTCGTGCGGGCGCGGGGCGTCGAGGTACTCGGGCCCGCCGGCGGGCGGCCCCGGCTGCCGTACCGGCGCGCCCGCGGGGCCGCGGTCGGCGAGGGAGCGGACCGGGCTGGCGGAGGCGTCGGGGATCGGCGGCCCCAGGTGCAGCGGGCGGCGCGGCCCGGCCGCGGGCGCCGGGGCGGGCGGGGGCGGCGTGGGGCCGGGCAGGCGGACGCCGGTCAGGTCGACCGAGCCGCTGTCCCGGCCGGACATCTCGTGCGGGCCGGGTTCGTGCACGGCCTCGACGACCGGCTCGGGCGCGGGCGGGGCCACCTCGTTGCCCCAGGCGCCCTGCGCTCCGGGCAGCAGCAGGTCCTCGTCCTCGGCGGGTGTCTCGGACAGGTAGGTGTACGCGCCGGGAACGGAGACGCCCGGCTGCTCCACCAGGCCTGCGTTCTCCGGCAGCCCTTCGCCCGGGACCTGGCCGGTGTCGGTCATGCGTACCCCTCGCCCATCGGTTGATGCTCCTACGACCAGCTCACCCGGAACGGCGCACCGACCGCCCCGCTGTGAAGAACGAGCGCACGTGCCCAGCGGCACGAACGAGCCGCCGGAAAAGGCGACAAAGCCATTGAGTGGCATTGTCGCGGCCGTTCCGCCGTCACGTCAGCTTCATTCGCGACGACCCGCTGTGGACTGCGCCACGTTGCGCGTCCTCGGGTTCTGCCGTACCACACCCCACCCAAAACGGGCGCGCTTTTGGGACATTGACCGACGAAGTGCCGGGTGTCCGAGTGCGGTGCAACGATCGGCCAGCCTACCGCGCGCGGTACGACAAACCGATCACGGGGCGCGCCTGGGCGGCGCCCGGCCGCCGCTCCTCAGCGAGGTGCTTCGCGCTGCGGCAGGGTCCCGGTGAGCAGGAACGCGACGCTCCGCTCGGTCTCCGTCCAGGCCCGGGTGTCGAGTTGGACCGACTGCAGCAGGGCGCACTCGACCTCGTAGCCGTGCTCGGTGAGGGCGCGGCCGACGAGTTCGGCCGCGTCGCGGGTGGCGGCGTGCGTGGCGATCCGCTGCGGGCGGCGGTCGGCGACCGCGGAGACCACGGCCGCTCCCCCGCCGCCGACGCGGACCACGTCGGGTTCGGGCAGGTTCTCCAGCGCGTGCGGGGCCGTGCCGTGGACGACGTGCAGCTGGACCGCGAAGCGGCGGGCGGCGGCGTCGGCGCGGGCGCAGGCGGCGGGGTCGCGGTCGACGGCGATGACGGCGGCACCGGCCCGGGCGGCCTCGGTGGCGAAGGCTCCGCCGCCGCAGCCGATGTCCCACACCAGGTCGCCGAAGCGGGGGCCGAGCCGGGCGAGTTGGGCGGCCCGCAGCGGTTCGGTCTCGCCCTCGCCCAGCCGGCCCTCGTAGGCCTCGGGCGGCAGGGTCCAGCCGCGCGGGCCCGCGCCCGGGTCGCGGCCGGCGATCCAGCCGCCGCCCTGCTGCGCCCCGACCGGGCCGCCGATGGCGATGACGACGTTCGGGTCGCGCCAGGTGTGGTCGGCGGCCTTGTCGGAGGTGACGACGGTGACCTGTTCGCGGTCGGTGCCGAGCTCCTCGCAGATGACGAACGTGCGGTGGACGCCGTCGAGGAGCAGCCCGAGTTCGGCGGGGCCCGCGCCGGGTGAGGTGAGGACCGCGACCTTGGTGTGGGCGCGGCATACGTTCACTGCGCGTCGCAAGGTGCGGGAGTGTGCGACGACCACGTGGGCGTCGTCCCAGGGCATGCCCGCGCGCGCGAACGCGGCGGCCACCGAGGAGACGGCCGGGACGACCTCGACCTCCAGGCCGAACTCGGGGTCGCGCAGGGTCCGTACGACGCCGAAGAAGCCGGGGTCGCCGTCGGCGAGGACCACCGCCGTGCCGCGGTGGGCGGCGATGCGGCGGGCGGCGAGGGGGAGGCTGCCGAGCCGGACGCGCTCGGCGGCGGGCGGCACCTCGGGCAGTGCCAGGTGGTGGGCGGCACCGGCCACCAGGGTGGCGGCGCCCAGGGCGGCGCGTGCCGCGGCGGTCAGCGGAGAGCCGTCCCAGCCGATCACCGTGACCCGGTCGGCCATCGTCGTCAGTCTCCAGGGGGTTCGCGCAGGTCGTCGGGGGCGGCCCGCGGGCGGGCGGGCTCCGTGAGACTACCTGGTGTCCCGTGGGCTCGCGCGGGCGGCGCCCCCGGTGGTGCCGGTTTAGGTCGGAGGTGTGCTCAGTTCCAGTCGGAGTACGAGGTGAAGCCGCCGGTGTCCGACAGCCGCCCGCCCGCGCCCTCCAGGTCCTCGGGCAGCAGGCTCCACACGATGTAATCGGTGCGGACCTCGGTCCAGCCGCCGTCGCCGGTGCGGGCGCGGGCTATGCAGGCGCCGCGCAGGACGCCCTCGCTGATGCAGCCGATCTTCTGGGCCACCTGCTGGGAGGCGGTGTTGTCGGCGGCGGTGCGCAGCTCGACGCGCTCGAACTTCTGGTCCCGGAAGAGCCACCGGGCGGTGGCGAGCGCGGCCTCGGAGGCGTAGCCCTCACCGCGCGCCCAGGGCGCGACGACGTAGGACAGTTCGGTGGAGCGTACGTGCCAGTTGGTGCGGGTCAGCCGGATGAGACCGACCAGGCGCTGGGTCAGGAACTCGGTGACCGCGAGGGCCAGGCCCCGTCCCTGGGCGCGCTCGGCGGGCGCGTGCCCGGTGATCCAGACGCGGGCGGCGTCCTCGGTGAACGGCTGGCGCACGTCGGTCCAGGCGACGACCTGCTCGTCGTTCATCATCTCGGCGAGGGCGGGCACGTCGTCCTCGTCGAGCGGGCGCAGCACCAACCGCTCCGTGCTGATGGAGATGGTGGGGAAGGTGCTCGTCATGACGCCGCTCCGTAACCTTCGAACCGTCAGGGGCCTGCTGAACTGCCCAGCATGCAGCATGAAAGCACTGAGCCGCACACCCGGGGTCGCTCCGTGTGCGGGAGGGGACCCCGGGTGCGCGGGACAGGGCGCCGGTTCAGAAGGAGGCGATGACGGAGCCGTCGTACTCGTCCTCGATGAACTTCTTGACCTCGGCGGAGGTGAGGAGCTCCGCGAGCTTCCGCACGCGCGGGTCGTCCTCGTTGCCCTCCTTGACGACGAGGAGGTTGACGTTCGGGTTGTTCTCCGGGGACTCCAGGACGAGGGCGTCCTGGGCCGGCTCGAGGTCGGCCTCCAGGGCGTAGTTGCCGTTGATGACGGCCGCGTCGACGTCCTTCAGGGAGCGGGGGGTCTGGGCCGCCTCCAGCTCCTTGAACGTGAGGTTCTTCGGGTTCTCGGTGATGTCGGCGGGGGTGGCCGCGGTGCCGACGCCGTCCTTGAGGGTGATCAGGCCGTTGGCGGCGAGCAGCTGGAGGGCGCGCGCCTCGGTGACGGTGTCGTTGGGCACGGCGATGGTCGCGCCGTTCTTCAGGCCGTCGGCCTTGTCGGCCTTCTCGGAGTACAGGCCGAGCGGCTCCAGGTGCACGGAGGCCACGGACACCAGGTGGGTGCCGTTCTTCTTGTTGAAGTCCTGGAGGTACGGCTCGGTCTGGAAGTAGTTGGCGCCCACCGAGCCGTCCTCCGTCGCCGTGTTCGGCGTGACGTAGTCGGTGAACTCCTTGATTTCGAGGTCCAGGCCCGCCTTCTCGGCCAGGTTCTCCTTGACGTAGGTGAGGACCTGGGCGTGCGGGACGGGCGTGGCGGCGACGACCAGCGGGCCGGAGGTGTCGGAGGCGGCGTCCTCGCCCGAACCGCAGGCGGTGAGCCCGAAGGTGAGGGCTCCGGCGGCGAAGACAGCGGTGGCGATCTTGGCGGTGTTACGCACGAAAAGTGCCTTTCCTTATGGGTGATGCGACCCCGTCGTGGGTGGACGGGGAGTCCGGAATGTCAGGCGACCTTGCTGATGTCGGCCGCCGCGGGCTCCTTCGCCCGGAGCAGGCGGAGCCTGGGGCCGGGGCCGGAGCGGCCGCCGCGGCGGTGCAGCGAGCGGGCCGCGTGGTCGCCGGCGAACTGGATGAGGGAGATCACGACGGCGAGGATCGCCACGGTGATCCACATCAGGCCGGTCTCGAAGCGCTGGTAGCCGTAGCGGACGGCGAGGTCGCCGAGGCCGCCGCCGCCGACCGTGCCGGCCATGGCGGAGTAGCCGATGAGCGCGATGACGGTGGTGGTGGCGGAGGCGATCAGGGAGGGCAGCGCCTCGGGGACGAGCACCTTGCGCACGATCGTCCAGGTGTTGCCGCCCATCGACTGGACGGCCTCGACCAGCCCGTGGTCCACCTCGCGGACGGCGGTCTCGACCAGGCGGGCGAAGAACGGGATGCCGCCGATGGCGAGCGGCACGATCGCGGCCTCGCTGCCGATGGTGGTGCCGGTGACCCAGCGGGTGAAGTTCATCAGCGCGACCATCAGGATGATGAACGGCATCGAGCGGCCGACGTTCACGATCTGCCCGGTGACCTTGTTCACCACGGTGTTCTGGAGCAGGCCGCCCTTGTCGGTGAGGACGAGCAGGACACCGATGGGCAGGCCGAGGACGACGGCGATCAGGGTGGACCAGCCGACCATGACCAGCGTCTCGGTACACGCCTGCTCCAGCAGGGGCTGCATCTCGGACCAGGTCACTCGGCACCTTCCTTCACCAGTGCGGGCTCCTGGCCGACCACGTCGATCTGGAGTCCCCGCTCGCGCAGGAAGCCGATCGGCACGACGTTGTCCTCGTAGCGGCCGGGCAGTCCGATGCGCATCCGGCCGACCTGGAGGCCGCCGACGGTGTCGATGGCCGCGCCCAGGATGGAGATGTCGATGTTGTAGGTGCGGGCCAGCTGGGAGATGACCGGCTGGGTGGCGGAGTCGCCGTGGAAGGTGACGTCGAGGACGGTGCGGTCGTCGGCGGTGGCCTCGCCGCCCACCGGGAAGAGCGCGGAGGCGAGCTCCGAGCCCGGGGTGGCGAGGAGTTCGCCGACGGTGCCGGACTCGACGATGCGGCCCCGGTCCATCAGGGCGGCCGAGTCGCAGATGCTCTTGACGACGTCCATCTCGTGCGTGATGAGCAGGACGGTGAGGCCGAGCTGCTGGTTCAGGTCGCGCAGCAGCTTCAGGATCGAGCGGGTGGTCTCCGGGTCGAGGGCGCTGGTGGCCTCGTCGGAGAGCAGCACCTTGGGGTCGCCGGCCAGGGCGCGGGCGATGCCGACGCGCTGCTTCTGGCCGCCGGACAGCTGGGCGGGGTAGGCCTTGGCCTTGTCGGCGAGGCCGACCAGGTCGAGCAGTTCCAGCGCCTTGCGGGACCGTTCCCTCCCCGTCGCGCCGAGGATCTCCAGCGGCAGCTCGACGTTGTCCTGCACGGTCCGCGAGGACAGCAGGTTGAAGTGCTGGAAGACCATGCCGATACGGCTGCGGGCGCGGCGCAGTTCCCGGCCCGCGCGCGGCCCGCGCCCGGCGAGGGCGGTGAGGTCCTGGCCGGCCACGGTGACCGTGCCGGAGGTGGGGCGCTCCAGGAGGTTCACGCAGCGGATGAGCGAGGACTTGCCGGCGCCGGACTGGCCGATGACGCCGTAGACCTCGCCTTCGCGGACGTGCAGATCGACGCCGTCGAGGGCGGTGACCTCGCGGCCGCGTGAGCGGTAGACCTTGGTCAGGCCCGATGTGGTGATCACGTGGGTTTCCGTCACTGTCGAGTACGCGGGCGTGGGTGTGCCCTGGTACGGGAGGAGGAGGTGCGCGGTGCGGGGCGGTCACGTACGGGGCGAGGGGTACGGACGTGCCGCGGCGGCTCGCTTCGGGGCGCGAGGCTCAGGGGTGCGGGGGCCCTCTAGAAGGCGCGCATTCGATGACACATACAGCGAGCACCGGGCGTCATCGTCGCCTCGGTCGCAGGGGTGCGGCTGCTCGTCGTGGTCATGCGATCAGTAAAGCAGACGCGCGCGGACGACCGGGAACCGCCGTCCGCGCTGCGGGCGGCGGTGGGCCCGCCTCAGTCCCGGCCGGAGATCTCCACGGCGTCCGCCGTGACCAGCGCGGACAGCGCCGACAGGTCTCCGGCCCCAGATCGGCGGTCAGCTCGTGCGCGGGGTGGGTTGTGGCCAAGGCCACGGTGGTCGTGGCGGCGGCCCGCCCGGCCCGCAGCCCGGCCGGGGCGTCCTCGAGGACGACGCAGCGGGCCGGGTCGACGCCCGGCGCGCGGGCGGCAGCAGGCCGGCGGCCGTCCCGGCACTGCGGGGCACCCCCGGGGGCGGCGGCATCAGGCCTTTTGGCCCGTAATAGGGTCGCCCCATGCTTGATGTCCTGACGGTGGCGACCGCGGTCACCGCCCTGCTGCTCGCCGCGTGGTGCGGCTGGGCCGCCTACCGCGACCAGCCGACCAAGGACTGGCACTTCGCCGGGATGGCCGTGGTGTCGGTGCTGGCGCTGGTCCAGCTGGTGGTCGGCGTCGTGCAGCTGGCGCGGGGCGAGAGGCCGGAGCAGGGCACGACGATCTTCGTGGCGTATCTGCTGGGCGCGTTCGCGTGCGTGCCCGCCGCCGGGTTCATGTCGCTGGCCGAGCGCTCGAAATGGGGATCGGTGACGGTCGCCGCCGGCGGGGTGGTGCTGGCCGTGCTGGAGGTGCGGCTCCATGACATCTGGGGAGGCTGAGGTGGCCACGACGGCCAGGACGCGGCTGATCAGCGGGCCCGGTGTGCTGCTCGTGTGGCTGTACGGGGTGATGGTGGTCGGGGCCGTGTCCCGGTCCGCGTACCAGATCGCCACGGAGTTCGACCGGGCGCCGCTCGCCTACACGCTGTCGGCGCTCGCCGGGGTCGTGTACGGGTTCATCACGTACACGCTGGTGCGGGGCGGGGAGACAGCCCGCCGGGCGGCGCAGGTGTGCTGCGCCGCCGAGCTGGTGGGTGTGCTGGTCGTGGGCACGTGGACGCTGGTCGATCCCGGCGCCTTCCCGGACGCGACCGTGTGGTCCGACTTCGGCATGGGCTACTTGTTCATCCCCGTCCTGCTGCCGGTCTCCGCCCTGTGGTGGCTGCGCAGGGCGCCGGGCGAGCAGGGCGGCCGGGGTGCGGCGGCAGCGGGCCGTGGGTGACCGGTCGCGCCCCTGAGGGGGGGGTCAGCTCACGCCGTCGTGGCGTACGCGCCCGCCTGCTTCTCCAGGACGATCACGGGGACGCCGTCCGTGCCCTGCGAGGTGCCCACCGTCTCGTAGCCGACCTTGCGGTACAGGCGCAGGTTGCCCTCGCTGCGGTGGCCGGTGTGCAGGCGGAACCGCTTGGCGCCGCGCTGCTCCTCCAGGGCGGACTCCGCCGCGCGCAGCAGACGGGCGCCGATGCCGTGGCCCTGGAGGCGGGGGTGGACGCACAGGCGGCTGATGGCGGCCGCGCCGTCCTCGGTGACCGCGCCGCGCACCGAGCCGACCACCTCGTCACCGAGCCGGGCGACGAAGAAGCAGTCCCGGGCGACTTCCTGACGGACCGAGTCGAGGGGCTGGACGAGCGGGTCGATGCGGTAGTTGCCGTACAGCGCCGCCTCGCTCTGGAAGCACAGGTACTGCAGCTTGAAGATCTGCTCGACGTCCTGCTCGGTCGCCTCGGAGATGATCACGCTCATGCCCATGTGTGCACGCCTCCCGCTCACCTGTTGCCTGTGTCCCTCACTCCTATCCCCGTGCTCCGCGAGCCGCAACCTCCGCGATCAGCAATCGCCGCAGACATCCCAGACATCGGGAGCGTTCCGGCCCAAGGCTCCCCTGTGAGATACCCAACTCCCCCGCGATCTGCCGGTATGTGAGGTCCCGCGGGGACATCAGGGCGCCCAGCAGGGCGGGGCAGCGGCCGGGCAGCCGGCGGACCGCCGCGCGCAGGGCACCGGCGCCGGCCGCGCTGAGCGCGAACTGCTCGGGGGTGCGGGCGGCCGCGTCGGCGGGTTCGGAGGCGTAGGGGCGTTCCCGCCGGGTGGTGCGGCGGCAGCGGCGGGCCTCGAAGCGGACGGCGCGGCGCAGCCAGCGCTCGGGATCGCGGGGCGGGCCGGCGGAGTCGAGGCGTTCCAGCAGCCGGAGCCAGACCGCCTGTTCCAGGTCGCCGGGGTCGGCGCCGGCGGCGGGTGCCTCGGCGTCGGCCTCGGCGGTGAGCAGGGGGCGCAGGGTCAGGAGCAGGTCGTGGGTCATGTGCGGCACGACGCGGCCGCCCGGGCGGCGGTTGCCCGGGCGGCCGGCTGTCACCCCGGCCGGGGTGGGGCGGATCAGTTGTTGACGAAGTCCTCGCGGGCCAGCAGGCCGGTGTCCGGGTGGTCGGTGAAGATGCCGTCGATGCCGGTGGCGAAGTACGCCCGGTAGGCGCCGAAGACGTCGCCGTAGGCGTCCGCGTCGGTGCCCTTGCGGAAGTCCGCGGGCAGGAACGGGTTCTCGTTGCGCAGCGTCCAGGGGTGCAGCGTGAGGCCGACCTTGTGGGCGTCGGCGACGAGGGTGGTCGGCCGGGTGAGGTTGCCGGCGCCGTCCCGCGGGATGACCAGGTCGAGGGTGGGGCCGATGCCCTGGGCGTAGGAGGCGATCTCGCGCAGGCCGGCCGGCGTGATCAGGTCGGCGACGGTGCGCGGGTCACCGGTCTCGACGAAGTCCCACGGGCGGGTGCTCGCGCCGGACAGCAGCACGACCAGCGGGTTGTCGACCAGCTTGTGCAGGCGCTGGATGCTGGTCGGCTCGAAGGACTGGAGGATGACCGGGGAGTTCCAGCGGTCCCTGCGGTACTTGCGCAGCAGCTTGGCGACCCGCTCCTCCAGGGCGAGGCCGAGCTCGCGGAAGTAGGTGGGGTGCTTGAGCTCGGGGTAGATCCACACCTGCTTGCCGCGCTTGCGGGTCTGCTCGTCCTGCCACTGGAGCACCTCCTCGAAGGCGGGGATCTCCCAGCGGCCGTTGTACAGCGTGTTGTGCGGGCGGTTGGCCGGGATCCGCTCGGTGGCGCGCAGGGTCTTCAGCTCGGCGAGGGTGAAGTCCTCGGTGAACCAGCCGGTGGTGGAGACGCCGTCCAGCATCTTGGTGGTCCTGCGGCCGGCGAACTCGGGGTGGTCGGCGACGTCCGTGGTGCCGCCTATCTCGGGCTCGTGCCGGCAGACGAGGTGACCGTCCTTGGTGGGCACCAGGTCGCCGGCCTCGACGATGTCGGCGCCCATGTCCAGGGCCAGCTGGTAGGAGCCGAGGGTGTGCTCGGGGCGGTAGCCGCTGGCGCCGCGGTGGGCGACGATCGTCGGCACGGGCAGGCTCTTCATGCCCCGGCCTCCCTGGCGCGCGTCGGCCTGCGCCGTGCCGGACAGGCCGAGGACCGCTCCGCCCGCGCCGAGCACGGCGGCACCGAGGAGCGCTCGTCGCCCGGTGTGCGCCTGCTCCTGCGGCTGCTCGTTCGACATCTGCGTTTCCATCAGCGGCCTCCCTGCCGTGCGTCTGTGGTGCTGGCAGATCGTAGGGGTGCCGATGTGTCAGCCGGGCGGCCTCGTGCCGAACGCGTGGATGACGATGGATGTCGTATGAGGAGCGCAGGCCGGGGCGGCGGGCCGCCGGGCTTCGGGGGCGGGCAGCGGGGTAGCCGGTGGGTGCCGCCTCCGCGCGATGTCGGTCACCTGGTCACCGCCGGGTTGCGCGTAGGCTGCGGCACGCCACCGCAGGTGAACTCGCGTCAACGGGGCGTAAGACCCCGGTGAACCCGGCGTCCACGACGTGCGCTCGCCCGGGGGCCGCGAGTATCGTCCTCACCTGCACGGACATACTGCACGGACGCATACCGAAACCGTCGACCCCGGAGGGCCCGTTGTCCCGCTTCGCGCTCATCAAGGCAGTGCTCGGTCCGATCATGCGCCTGATGTTCCGCCCTCGGGTGGAGGGCGTGGAGCACATCCCGGGCGACGGCCCGGTGATCCTGGCCGGCAACCACCTCACGTTCATCGACTCGGTGATCCTGCCGCTGGTCTGCGACCGGCAGGTGTTCTTCATCGGCAAGGACGAGTACGTCACCGGCAAGGGCCTCAAGGGCCGCCTGATGGCCTGGTTCTTCACCGGCGTCGGCATGATCCCGGTCGACCGGGACGGCGGACGGGGCGGTGTGGCGGCGCTGATGACCGGGCGCCGGGTGCTGGAGGAGGGGAAGGTCTTCGGCATCTACCCCGAGGGCACCCGCTCCCCCGACGGCCGCCTGTACCGGGGGCGGACCGGCATCGCCCGCCTCACCCTGATGACGGGGGCGCCCGTCGTGCCGTTCGCGATGATCGGCACGGACAAGATCCAGCCGGGCGGTGCGGGGTTCCCGCGGCCCGCCCGGGTGACGGTGCGCTTCGGTGCGGCGATGGAGTTCTCCCGGTACGAGGGGATGGACCGGGACCGGTATGTGCTGCGGGCCGTGACGGATTCCGTGATGGCGGAGGTCATGCGGCTGTCGGGGCAGGAGTATGTCGACATGTACGCCACGAAGGCCAGGGAAGCGGCGTAGCTCCGCTGGTTGGGCCGGGGGGTGCGGGCGGGGGGCGGTGGTTTGTCGGGTGCGGGTTTCGTCGTGGCTGGTTGCGCAGTTCCCCGCGCCCCTGTAGGTCGGCTGCGCGCGCCCCGGGCTCGCCCCGTGCCGGACCCTCACGGCCGGGCGCGCAACACCCCGCACCCCGTAGGTCGGCTGCGCAGACCCCGGGCTCGCCCCGTGCCGGACCCTCACGGCCGGGCGCGCAACGCCCCGCACCCCCGTAGGTCGGCTGCGCGGCCGTGGGTTTCAGTAGGTGCCCGCGTTCTCGGGGCGGGTGGGGTTTTCCAGGGTTTGGGCTCGTAGCAGGGTCCAGGCCGCCACTGCCGCGGCCAGGAGGATGAGTGCGCCCACGCCGGATGCCAGGGTCAGGCCGTCGACGAAGGACTGGCGGGCGGCCTCCAGCAGCGCCTCGGACGTGGCGGGGGGCAGGTGCTCCGCCGCCTCGACCGCGCCGCCCAACGACTCGTGCGCGGCCCCGGGGGTGCCCGCCGGGGCGGTGAAGTCCCGGTAGACGCCGGTCACGATCGAGCCGAGCAGGGCGATGCCGAGGGCGGCGCCGAGTTCGTAGGCCGTCTCGGAGACCGCGGAGGCGGCGCCCGCCTGCTCCTTGGGCACGGACGCGAGGATCACGTCGGCGGTCACCGTGAACGAGAACCCGGCACCGGCCCCCAGGACCAGCAGCGCCGCCCCGATCAGCGGGTAGTCGGTGTGCCGGCCGAGCAGGGTCAGCGCGCCCAGCGCCAGGCCCACGGCGGCGAGTCCGCCCGCCACCACGGACCGCACCGAGTAGCGGCGGGCCGTCCGGCCGGCGACCAGACCGGCCGCCACCGCGCCGAGCGCCGCCGGCAGTTCGGCCAGGCCCGCCTCGAACGGCCGCCTGCCCTGGACCAGTTGCAGGTACTGGGAGAGGAAGAAGACCAGGCCGGACATGCCCAGGATGGTCAGCAGGTCCGCGAGCACCGCCCCGCTGAAGCCGCGGCTGCGGAACAGGCGCATGTCCAGCAGCGGCGCCGGCATGGTGAGCTGGCGCCGGACGAAGCCGTACAGCGCGGCGGCGCCCAGCAGGGCCGCGCCGAGCGTCGCCCGGGCGAACCCGTGCGTGGCGGCCTCCTTGACCGCGTACACCACGGCGATCATGCCGACCATCGACAGCAGGACGCTGCGCAGGTCCCAGGGGCCGGCGCCGGCGTTCTTCGACTCGGGCAGCAGCCTGACGCCGACGAGGACGAGGACCGCCATCACGGGCAGGTTGATCAGGAACACGGAGCCCCACCAGAAGTGCTCCAGCAGGAAGCCGCCGACGAGGGGACCGACCGCCGTACCGGCGGACGCGGTGGCGCCCCAGACGCCGATGGCGAGGCTGCGCTCGCGCGGGTCGTGGAAGAGGTTGCGGATCAGGGCGAGCGTGGCCGGCATCAGGGTCGCGCCCGCGACCCCGAGCAGCGCCCGCGCCACGATCAGCATCTCCGGCGTGGTGGCGTAGGCGTTGAGCACGGACACCGCGCCGAACGCGGTGGCGCCGATCAGCAGGATCCGCTTGCGGCCGATCCGGTCGCCGAGGCTGCCCATGGAGACGAGCAGACCGGCGATCACGAAGGAGTAGACGTCACCGATCCACAGCAGCTGGGTGCCGGACGGGCCGAGGTCCGCCGATATGTAGGGGGTGGCCAGGCCGAGCACGGTGGCGTCGACGGCCACCAGCAGGACGGCCAGTACGAGCACGGACAGCGCGAGCCAGCGGCCGGGGCGCCGCACCGCCTCGTTCGCGGGGGCCGGCCGCAGGGTGCTGGTCATGGTTCCTCTCTCCGGGTGGCGCCGCCGAGCAGCAGCTCGACGATCATGCGGGGGAAGTCCTTCGCGGCGACCTTCCCGTCGTGCACGGACCAGGCGCCGGCGGCGATCAGGCCGTAGAGGGCCTCGGTGAGCCAGGCGGGGGTCAGGTCGATGCGGAACTCGCCGCCGTCCTGACCGCGGCGGAACAGGGCCGCGACCCGGGCGTCGAGCCGAGCCCAGCCCTCGTGCTGCTCCTCCCCCTCGAACAGCTGGTTCTCGGAGTAGAGGAAGGACAGGAGTCCGGCCGCGGGCTCGATCTCGCGCACCAGGCGCCGTACGGCGTCGCTCGCGCTGCCCTCGTCGAGCCGGGCCGCGTCGAGCGCGGCCTCGCACTCGGCGATGCCGAGCGCCTCCAGCGCGCGGACCAGCGTGTCGCGTCCGGCGAAGTGGCGGTGCAGGGTGGCCCGGCTGATCCCGGCGGCCTTGGCGACCTCGTCCATGGTCGCGGTGGATTTGCGGGTCAGCAGGGCTGCGGCACAGCGCAGGACGTGCTCTCGATCGACGGCCATGAGACAACGATAGACCATGTGAGACGTTCACGTCTCATTGTGGGCATGCGTGGATCACCCATGCCGGGGACGGCTCGGCTCAGTGCCAGGGCAGCTGCCCGCGTCGCTCCCAGTACGCCCGCGGCTCCTCGACGAGGGTGGCGAGCCGCGCCAGCCGGTCGTCGTCCAGGTCCACGACGGCGGCGTGCAGGTTGGCGGCGAGCTGGGCGGTGGTCACGGCGCCCGACAGGACCACGCCGGCCCACGGCTCGCGCAGGACCAGGGCGAGGGCCACGGCGTCGCAGCCCAGGGAGGTCTCCGCCGCCACGGCCTTCAGCACGGCGGGCGCGTACGGTTCGGCGAGCCGTCCGTTGGCCATGCCCTCCTTGACGATCACCGTGAGTCCGGCGTCGTGGGCCTCGGCCAGGGCGGGCGCGGCCGAGGTCTCCAGGGCGTTGTAGGTGGACTGGACGGTACGGAAGAGCGGCTCGCCCGCCACCGTCACCTCCAGCGCCGCCCGGATCGCGTCGGCCTGGGCCGGGCCGCTGGTGGAGAAGCCGACGGTCAGGCCCTGGGCGGCGGCCTCGGCGAGCGCGGCGTGCAGCTTCCTGTCGGTGAGGGCGGGGCTGTCGGGGGTCACCGAGTGGATCTGGTACAGGTCGAGCCGGTCGCCGAGCAGCCCGGCGCTCTCGGCGCGCTGCCGTTCGAAGGCGGCGAGGCCGTGGTCCTTGACCTCGTGCCGCTCGGCGTCGGTGGACCAGCCGGCGGTGTAGGTGTAGCCCCACTTGCTGCCGACGACGACGTCGTCGATCTCGGGGTGCGCGTTCAGCCAGTCGGCGAGGAACTCCTCGGAGCGGCCGTAGGAGCGGGCGACGTCGACGTAGCGCACGCCTTGGGCGTAGGCGGCGTCGAGGAGGTCGTGGGTGCGGGTGCGCAGCGTCTCGACGCCGCGGTCCTGTCCGAGGTCGCGGTCCCGGCTGAGGGTGATGTAGCCGGGGCGGCCGACGGCGGCGAGGCCGAGTCCGAGGTGGCAGGTCGGGGTCGTCGCTGTCGCCAGTCGGGCGAAGGGCATCGCGGGCTCCGTTCGGTCGGCTGCGGCTTTCGACCAACGTAACGTGCGGCGACCTTCGCCTCTTGGTTCGTGTCGGGCGGTGGTGCGGTGGGTGCGGGTCGTCTTCGGCTTGTCGCGCAGTTCCCCGCGCCCCTGAAAGACGTCTCCCGCGGTCGTTCGTCGAGTGCGGGTGGTGGGCGGCTTGTCGCGC
>NZ_JBHMCY010000020.1:76607-110651 GCF_042430725.1 Streptomyces cinereospinus
CGCGCAGTTCCCCGCGCCCCTGGAAGACCTGCCCCCGGTCGTTCATCGGGGGCGGGGCGTCGCCGGGTCGTGGTGCAGTTCCCCGCGGCTCTGGTGGACCTGTCCCCCGGTCGTTCATCGGGTGCGGGTGGTGGGCGGCTTGTCGCGCAGTTCCCCGCACCCCTGGAAGACCTGCCCCCGGTCGTTCATCGGGTGCGGGGCGTCGCCGGGTCGGGGGTGGGGCGTCGCCGGGTCGTGGTGCGGTTCCCCGTGTCCCTAGGGGCGCTTTCCTGCTGACCACTGGTGTTGGGCCGCGATGTTCGGCTTGAGTTCGGCCAGTTGGGCGGCTACGGCGCTGGGGGCCGTGCCGCCGCGGCCGTTGCGGGAGGCCAGGGCCCCGGGGACGTTCAGGACCGTGCGGACCTCCGGCGTCAGATGGGCGGAGATCTTCGCGAACTGCTCGTCGGTCAGCTCGTCCAGCTCCTTGCCCTCGGCCTCGGCGGCCTTGACGCACTCGCCGGCCACCTCGTGCGCGACCCGGAACGGCACCCCCTGCCTGACCAGCCACTCCGCGATGTCGGTGGCGAGCGAGAAGCCGGCCGGGGCCAGCTCCTCCATGCGCTCGCGGTGCACGGTGAGGGTGGCCATCATGCCGGTGAAGGCGGGGAGCAGGACCTCCAGCTGGTCGATGGAGTCGAAGACCGGCTCCTTGTCCTCCTGGAGGTCGCGGTTGTACGCGAGCGGGAGCGCCTTGAGGGTCGCCATCAGGCCGGTCAGGTTGCCGATGAGGCGGCCGGACTTGCCGCGCGCCAGCTCAGCGATGTCCGGGTTCTTCTTCTGCGGCATGATCGAGGAGCCGGTGGAGAAGGCGTCGTGCAGGGTCACGAAGGAGAACTCCTTCGTGTTCCAGATGATGATCTCCTCGGCGATCCGGGAGACGTTCACGCCGATCATCGCGGTGATGAAGGCGAACTCGGCGACGAAGTCGCGGGAGGCCGTGCCGTCGATGGAGTTGGCGGCGCTGCCGTGCTCGAAGCCGAGGTCCCGGGCGACCGCCTCCGGGTCCAGGCCGAGGCTGCTGCCGGCCAGCGCGCCCGAGCCGTACGGCGACACGGCCGTCCGCTCGTCCCACTGGCGCAGCCGCTCGGCGTCCCGGGACAGGGCCTGCACATGGGCGAGGACGTGGTGGGCGAAGAGCACCGGCTGGGCGTGCTGGAGGTGGGTGCGCCCCGGCATCGCCACGTCCGGGTGCGCCTCGGCGAGACCGACCAGGGCGTCCTGGAGGTCGGCGAGCAGGCCGCCGACGACACGGGCGTGGTCACGCAGGTACATGCGGAAGAGGGTGGCGACCTGGTCGTTGCGGGAGCGGCCGGCGCGCAGCTTGCCACCGAGGTCGGGGCCGAGCCGCTCCAGCAGGCCGCGCTCCAGGGCGGTGTGCACGTCCTCGTCGGCGATGGTGCCGGTGAAGTCGCCGGAGGCCACGTCGGCCTCCAGCCGGTCCAGCCCGGCGAGCATGCGCTTCAGCTCGTCGTCGGTGAGCAGGCCCGCCCGGTGCAGCACGCGCGCGTGCGCACGCGAGCCGGCGATGTCGTAGGGCGCGAGCCGCCAGTCGAAGTGGACGGACGCGGACAGCTTCGCCAGGGCCTCGGCCGGGCCGTCGGCGAAACGGCCGCCCCAGAGCCGTACGTCACCGCTGTTGCTGCTCACTCGGGTCGCTCCTCAAGTCCGTCGATGTGCCACCGCCTCCGCACGGTACCTCCGGTGACATGCATGAGTATGCAGAGGTATGTATGAATCGTCAATTTGGGGGGTGGGGTGAACGCGTGGGACCGCCCTCCCGTACCCCTGGTCGGCGCACCGGCCGTGGCCGCCCCGTGGAGCGCCGGCCGGGGCGGCCACGGCTCCGCGAGGGCGAGCGGGACGGGCGTCCGGATGGCGGGACCCGCGGACAATTCCCGGACAGGCGTCCGTCCCGGCACCCATAATCGTTAGACATGGGAAAGACTTACGCGCGTATAGACGGCAGACTCCGGACCTTCATCGAGGCGCAGCCCCTCTTCTTCACCGCCACCGCTCCGCTGGCCGGTGACGGCACGGTCAACCTGTCCCCCAAGGGCCTCACGGGCAGTTTCGCCGTGCTGGACGAACTCACCGTCGCCTACCTCGACTTCGCCGGCTCCCACGCCGAGACCGTCGCGCACCTGCGGGAGAACGGGCGGATCACCCTCATGTGGTGCGCCTTCCAGGGCCCGCCGAACATCGTCCGGGTGCACGGCCGCGGTGAGCCGGTGTTCCGTGACGACCCCCGCTTCGGGGAGTTGCTCGCCCACTTCCCGGAGATCGACCCGCGCGCGCACGGCCTGCGCGCGATCGTCGTCGTGACGGCCGAACTCATCCGCGACAGCTGCGGCTACGCGGTGCCGCTCATGACGTACGACGGGGACCGCGAGCTGCACGCGCGGCGCTTCGCGCGCGAGGACGCCGCGTCGCTGAGCGCGTACTTCGCGGGCAAGGACCACATCGCGACGAGCCTGGACGGGCTGCCCGGGGTGCCGCTGCCCCTGCCGTCCGTGGCGCCCGGCGGCCGGCCGCTGTGATCCGCCCGCCACGTGACCCCCGCACGTGATGCGGCCGTGTGAGCCCGGCGCGTGACCCCGCCGGGCCCGAACGGACCAGCCGGACTGCCGGTGCGCGCCGCCCCCGTTAACGTCGGGCCATGCGCCCCGCAGTCGCCGCCGCCCCGGCCGTCCTCCTCTGCGCCTCCCTCCTCGGCGCCGCCCCTGCCGAAGGGGACGCGCTGCCCGACCGGATGGCCGACCCCGGCCCCGGCCGTCAGCTGATCACCGCCGTGGCGCCCACGGCCGCCGCGACGACGGGGACGGTGACGTGGTGGGACCGGCGGGACGGACGCTGGGTCCGCGCCGGTTCGGCGCCCGCCCGCTTCGGAGCCGACGGGCTCGTGGAGGGGGCCGCGCGCACCCAGGGCACGGACACCACGCCGACGGGGCTGTTCCCCCTGCCGTACGCCTTCGGCGTCAAGGCGGCGCCGCCCGGGACGACGTACGCGTACCGCCCGGTGCGCGAGGACTCCTGGTGGTGCCAGGACAACGCCTCGCGCGCTTACAACCGGTGGACCGAGCCCCGGGCCGCCGACTGCCGGGCGCGGCAGGCGGAGCACCTGGTGTCGTACGGGCAGCTGTACGCCCATGCGCTGGTCATCGGCTTCAACTACCGCACGCCGGTGCGCGGGCGCGGGGCCGGCGTCTTCCTGCACGTCAGGGGCGCGGGACCGACGGCGGGTTGCGTGTCGGTGCCGGAAGACGCCATGCGGCGGATCCTGCGGTGGGCCAGGGCCCGGGGCAGGCCGCACATCGCGGTGGGCACCGCGAGCGGACCCACCGCGATCACCCGGTACTGACTGAACACAGCGCCGCCGGCGCACGTACCTCTGGGCCAGGGACCACGACGATCCGTTGCCCCCGTCCCCGGAGGAACCGTGACCACCACGCTCGCGGGCGGCCGCGCCGCCCGGCGTCAGACCATGCGCCGCATCCGCCCGCGCCGCTCCCCCGCCGTCCCGCTGCTGCTCGCCGTGTGGGCCGGTGCGGGCGCGGTGCTGGGGCTGTGGTGGCAGAACACCCCGTCCGTCGCCGACACCACCGGACGGATCGTCAACGCCGGCCGGATCACCGGGCTGCTCGCCGGGTACCTGATGGCGCTGGTGGTGCTCCAGATGGCCCGGGTGCCCGCGCTGGAGCGGCGGGTGGGTTCCGACCGGGTGGCGCGCTGGCACGCGACGACCGGCCGCTACACCCTCTGCCTGGTCCTCGCGCACGTCCTCCTCACCATGTGGGGCTACGCGTTGCAGGCCGGCAAGACCCTCGGCGACATCGTGCAGCAGACCGTCGACTCCGTCGGCCAGCTGCCCGACATGGGCAAGGCCGCGATCGGCACCGGGCTGCTGGTGCTCATCGGCCTGTTCTCCGTCGGCCCGGTCCGCCGCCGGATGCCGTACGACACCTGGTACCACGTCCACCTGCTGACGTACGCCGCGGTCTACCTGACGTTCTGGCACCAGATCCGCGCGGGCAACGACTTCGCCGTCGAGCCCGCCGCGAAGACGTTCTGGTACGGGTTGTACGGCGCGGTCACCGCACTGGTGGTGTGGTTCCGGATCATCACCCCGGTCAGGCTCAACCTGAAGCACCGGTTGCGGGTCGAGGCGGTGATCGAGGAGACCCCCGGGATCGTGTCGGTGCTGATCGGCGGGCGGAAGCTGCACCGGATGGGCGCGGAGGCGGGGCAGTTCTTCCGGTGGCGGTTCCTGGCGCCGGGCATGCGGTTCAGCTCCCACCCGTACTCGCTGTCGGCGGCGCCCCGCCCCGGCATGCTGCGGATCACCGTGAAGGCGATCGGCGACCACAGTGCCCGGCTGCGCGAGCTGGAGCCCGGCACCCGGGTGTGGGCCGAGGGGCCGTACGGCGCGCTGACCGCCCAGCGGCGCAGCCGCGGCAAGGTGCTGCTGGTGGCGGGCGGCGTCGGGATCACGCCGATGCGGGCGCTGTTCGAGACGCTGCCGGGGGCGGCCGGTGACATCACCCTGCTGTACCGGGCCAACAGCACCCAGGACCTCGCCCTGTGGGGCGAGCTGGCGAAGATCGCCGACGAGCGGGGCGCCCGGCTGATGTACGCGGTCAACAGCCCGGACGGGGAGCGCCCGGACATCTCCGCGGAGTCGCTGGAACGGAAGATCCCGGACATCGGCCGTCACGACGTCTTCCTGTGCGGGCCGCCCGGTTTCGCACGGTCCGTGTACGAGGCACTGCGCGGCGCGGGGGTCCCCGCCCGCCGTATCCATCACGAGTCGTTCGCGATGTGAGCGACGGTCATCAGGAGACCGGCACCATGAAGAAGAGCCACCCCGTCCGGCGCGCCGTGCTCGCCACCGCCGCCACCGTGTCCGGCATCGTGCTGCTGCTGTCGCTCAAGCCGGCGACCGACCCCGGCTCCGCCGCGGCGGCGGGCGGCGCGGCACCGCCCGTGGGGGCGGCGGCGCCCCAGGGCGGGGCGCAGGCCGCGGGCACCGCCACGGTCACCGGCGCGGCGGCCGACACGCAGTACGGGCCGGTGCAGGTCCGGCTGACCGTGAGCGACGGGAAAATCGTCCGGGCCGAGGCGGTGCAGGCGCCCAGCGGGGGCGAGAGCGGCCGGATCACCGCGGACGCCGTGCCCCGGCTCAACCAGGCGGCCGTCGCGGCGGGCAACGCCGGCATCGACGCCGTCTCCGGGGCCACGTACACCAGCGCCGGCTACCGGGAGTCCCTCCAGTCGGCCCTGGACCAGGCCGGTGGCTGAGCCGGTGACCGGGCCCGCACGGGCTCCCGCCGCGGTGCGCCGGGCGGAGGAGGCGATGGGGACCGTCTTCTCCTTCGACGTCCGCGGCGGGGACCCCCGTACCGTACGGGCGGCCCTCGACGAGGCCGTCGCCGGGCTGCACCGGGTCGACGCGGTGTTCAGCACCTACCGCGAGGACAGCCAGGTGTCCCGGCTGGGACGGGGGGAGCTGACCGTGGGCGAGTGCGATCCGGAGGTCGGCGAGGTGCTGGCGCTGGCCGCCGAGGCGGAGCGGGTCAGCGAGGGGTGGTTCAGCACGGCGTACGAGGGCCGGCTCGACCCGACCGGGATCGTCAAGGGCTGGGCCGTCGAGCGGGCGGCGCGGCGGCTGGCGGCGGCCGGGGCGAGCGGGGTCAGCGTCAACGGCGGCGGGGACGTCCAGCTGCTCGGTGCGCCCGGCCCGGAGCGGCCCTGGCGGGTCGGCGTGTCGGACCCGCTGCGGCCCGGTGGGCTGGCGGCGGTCGTCTCCGCGGCACGGGCCGGGGAACTCGCCGTGGCCACCTCCGGCACCGCCGAACGCGGCGCCCACATCGTCGATCCGCGCACCGGGAAGCCCGCGGTGACGGACCTGCTCGCGGTGACCGTCGTCGCCCCCCGCCTGACCTGGGCGGACTGCTGGGCGACCGCCGCCTTCGCACGGGGCGCCCGGGACGGCCTGGCGTGGCTGGAGTCGCTGCCCGGGGTGGAGGCGCTGCTGATCACGGCGGGCGACGAGGTGTGGTGCACGGGGGGACTGGCGGGCTGGCTGGGCTGAGCAGGGCCGCCGCACCGAGCGAATCCGCTTCGCCGAACGAACCGGCCCTGCCGAACGAACCCGCTCAGCCGAACGGACCAGCCCTGCCGAACGAACCCGCCCTGCCGTGCGGTCCCGCCGCGCCGGGCAGGCCGTCGCGCCGAGTACGCCCCCGCCCCGCCGAACGGACTCGCGCCGCCCCGCCCCGCCGAGCGCGCACGCCCCGCCGAGCACCACCGTCCGCCCCCGGCCGGACCCCCGGCCGGCCCCGCCCGGCCCCGTGCGGCAGCGCCCCGCGGCGGCCTCACGCCGAAGCCCGGATCAGCCAGCACCCGGCGGTGAAGGCGACCTGGTCGCCCCGCACGTACGGGGCGAAGGCGGTGTGCAGGACCTCGGTCACCCGGATCCGGGTCGGCTCGTCCACCTCCCGCAGGACCCGGCCCACGGGGCCGAGCAGGGTGAAGTAGCGCTCCAGGTCCCGCGCCGGCATCGCGCAGGTGACGTCGAGCGGCTCGATCGCCGCCCCCGTCCAGCCGCTCCCGGCGAGGATGCCCCGCACCCGGTCCGCCCGCGCGAGGGCGAACTGGCCCGGCGCGTCCACGTTCCGGACCGGCAGGCCGGGCAGCAGCGGGCCCGCCGCCCGCTCGGCGGTCGTCATGAAGGGGTTGTCCTCCGGGCCGCGCCAGACGACGAGCCGCAGCTCCGCGCCGGGCCGCGCGGCCCGCCGCAGGTTCGCGAAGGCACCGGTGAAGTCGTCGAAGAACATCACGCCGAACCGGGAGACGACGAGGTCGAAGCCGCCTGGTGCGAAGGGGTGGGTCGCGGCGTCGGCCAGGACGAAGCGCGCCGGCACGCCCTCCCGCCCGGCGCGCGCCCGGGCGGCCTCGATCATCGGCTCGGCGACGTCGACCCCGACGCAGCCGCCCTCCGCCCCGGCCCGCCGCGCCGCCGCGACGGTCGTGGCGCCCGTGCCGCAGCCGACGTCGAGCACGCGTGCGCCGGGCCCGACCGGCTCGGCGAGCAGCTCCTCGAACGGCTTGAACAGCCCCTCCAGCACGTCCTGGGCCGCGACCCAGTTGCGTCCCACGACCCCGTTCCACAGCGCCCGCGACGCCCGCGCGTCCTCATGCCCGCCGGTCATGGCCGTCTCCCCTCACGTGTCCTCGAACGCCACCCGGCTCGGATCCCGTGCGTCCTGGGACGCCCCTTGTCCTCGCGATGGCCCTGGCCGTACGGTGCCAGTTCAAGTCGACTTGAGGTCAAGGGCATGGATGATCCGGACATAACGGAAGTGGCACGGCGCTCCGGCCTGCCCGCCTCCACCCTGCGCTACTACGAGGAGAAGGGCCTGATCGCCTCGACCGGCAGGCGGGCCGGCCGGCGGGTCTTCGATCCCGGCGTGACGCAGCGGCTGGCGCTGATCGCGATGGGCCGCGCGGCCGGCTTCTCGCTCGACGAGATCGCGCTGATGTTCGCGCCGGACGGCCGGCCGCGGCTCGACCGGGGAGTGCTGGCGGCGAAGGCGGCGGAGCTGGACGCGACCGTCCGCCGGCTGACCGCCCTGCGTGACGGGCTGCGGCACGCGGCGGACTGTCCCGCGCCGAGCCACCTGGAGTGCCCGACCTTCCGCCGCCTGCTGCGGGCGGCTGAGTCGGGCGCGGCGGGCGGCGGGTTCAGTGGCCGTTCTGGGCCAGCCGCAGCAGGTGCTCGGCGAGCGCCTGTCCGCCGTCCGGCCGACGGCTGATCAGCAGCAGTGTGTCGTCCCCGGCGATGGTGCCCAGGATGTCGTGCAGCTCGGCCTGGTCGATCGCCGAGGCGAGGAACTGGGCCGCGCCGGGCGGGGTGCGCAGGACCACGAGGTTGGCGGAGGCCTCCGCGGAGATCAGCAGTTCCTGGGACAGCCGCCGCATCCGCTCCTCCTTGGCCGACTCGCCCAGCGGCGCCCGGGGGGTCCGGAAACCCCCCTCGCTCGGCACCGCGTAGATGAGGTCGCCGTCGGTGTTGCGGATCTTCACCGCGTTCAGCTCGTCCAGGTCGCGGGAGAGGGTCGCCTGAGTGACGGTCAGCCCGTCGTCGGCGAGCAGCTTCGCCAGCTGGCTCTGGGAGCGCACCGGCTGCCGGTTGAGGATGTCCACGATCCGGCGGTGCCGGGCGGTGCGGGTCTGCGGCACGGCGGGCCCGTTGGCCCCGGCCTGCTCGTGGTCCTGCGCCTGGCTCATCGTCGCCTCATTCTCCGGCTCGTCCGTCCCCGTGACCTGCGTCCAGGACACCGGGCAGCGCCCGGAGCAGCGCCTCCACCTCGTCGTCGCCCACGTTCAGCGGCGGCATGAGCCGTACGACATCGGGGGCGGGCGCGTTCACCAGGAAACCGGCGTCCTGAGCCGCCTGCTGCACCTGGGGCGCGAGCGGCTCGGTGAGCACGATACCCAGGAGCAGGCCCGCACCCCGGACATGGTCGATCAATCCGTGGTCCAGGGACTCGATTCCGCCCCGCAACCTCTCGCTCTGCCGTTTGACGTTCTCCAGCAGCCCTTCGTTCGCGATGGCGTCCAGGACGGCGAGTCCGGCGGCGCAGGCGACGGGGTTGCCGCCGAAGGTGGTGCCGTGCTGACCGGGCCGGAGCAGTTCGGCGGCTCGCCCGAAGGCCACCGTGGCGCCCAGCGGCAGGCCGCCGCCCAGCCCCTTGGCCAGCGTGACCACGTCGGGCAGGACACCCTCGTGCGCCTGGTACTCGAACCAGTGCCCGGTCCGTCCGACACCGGTCTGCACCTCGTCGAGCACCAGCAGCGAGCCGGTCGCGGCCGTGATCGCGCGGGCCGCCTTGAGGTAGCCGGGGGGCGGGACGACCACCCCGCGCTCGCCCTGGATCGGCTCGATGACGACCAGCGCCGTCTCCTCGGTGACCGCGGCGGCCAGCGCCTGCGCGTCGCCGTACGGCACGTGCGTGACGTCGCCGGGCAGCGGCAGGAACGGCTCGCGCTTGCCGGGCTGGCCGGTGAGGGCGAGGGCGCCCATGGTGCGGCCGTGGAAGCCGCCCTGGGTGGCGACCATGTGGGTGCGCCCGGTCAGCCGGCCGATCTTGAAGGCGCCCTCGTTGGCCTCGGCGCCGGAGTTGCAGAAGTAGACCCTGCCGTCCCGGCCGAACAGCTGGAGCAGCCGCTCGGCGAGCGCGACGGGCGGCTCGGCGACGAACAGGTTGGAGACGTGCCCCAGCGACGCGATCTGCTTGCTGACCGCCTCGACCACCGCGGGGTGCGCGTGCCCGAGCGCGTTGACCGCGATGCCGCCGACGAAGTCGACGTACTCGTTGCCGTCGGCGTCCCACACCCGCGCGCCCTCGCCCCGTACGAGCGGCAGCCGGGGGGTGCCGTAGTTGTTCATGAGCGCGTCCTGCCACCGCGCGGTCAGTTCCTGGTTGGCGCTCATTCGGCATCCCCCTCTTGCGCGTCCGGCACGACCATCGTGCCGATACCCTCGTCGGTGAAGATCTCCAGCAGGATCGAGTGCTGGACCCGGCCGTCGATGACCCGGGCGGTGCGCACCCCGTTGCGCACGGCGTGCAGGCAGCCCTCCATCTTCGGCACCATGCCGGAGGACAGCTCCGGCAGCAGCTTCTCCAGCTGGGAGGCGGTGAGGCGGCTGATCACCTCGTCGCTGTTCGGCCAGTCCTCGTACAGCCCCTCGACGTCGGTGAGGACCATGAGGGTCTCGGCGCCGAGGGCGGCGGCCAGGGCGGCGGCCGCCGTGTCGGCGTTGACGTTGTAGACGTGGCCGTCGTCCGCGGAGCGGGCGATCGAGGACACGACGGGGATCCGGCCGTCCGCGAGCAGGGCCTCGATGGCGCCGGTGTCGATGCCGGTGATCTCGCCGACCCGGCCGATGTCGACCAGCTCGCCGTCGATCCGCGGCTGGTGCTTGGTGGCGGTCATGGTGCGGGCGTCCTCGCCGGTGAGGCCGACGGCGAGCGGCCCGTGCTGGTTGAGCAGCCCGACCAGCTCGCGCTGCACCTGCCCGGCCAGCACCATGCGGACGACGTCCATGGCGTCCTCGGTGGTGACGCGCAGGCCCGCCTTGAACTCGCTGACGATGCCGTGCCGGTCGAGGGCGGCGCTGATCTGCGGGCCGCCGCCGTGCACGACGACCGGCTTGAGGCCGGCGTGCCGCAGGAAGACGACGTCCTGGGCGAAGGCGGCCTTGAGCTCCTCGTCCACCATGGCGTTGCCGCCGAACTTGATGACGACGGTCCTGCCGTGGTGCCGGGTCAGCCAGGGCAGCGCCTCGACGAGGATCCGTGCCTTGGGGAGCGCGGTGTGCTTGCGTGTCGTGCTCATGAGGAATAGGCGCTGTTCTCGTGGACGTAGTCGGCGGTGAGGTCGTTGGTCCAGATCGTGGCGGTCTCGGAGCCGGCGGCGAGGTCGGCGACGATGTGCACCTCGCGGTAGCGCATGTCGACCTTGTCGCGGTCCTCGCCGACGCCGCCGTTCTTGCAGACCCAGACGCCGTTGATGGCGACGTTCAGCCGGTCCGGCTCGAAGGCGGCGGACGTGGTGCCGATCGCGGAGAGCACGCGGCCCCAGTTGGGGTCCTCGCCGTGGATGGCGCACTTGAGCAGGTTGTTGCGGGCGATGGAGCGGCCCACCTCGACGGCGTCGTCCTCGGTCGCGGCGCCCACCACCTCGACCCTGATGTCCTTGCTGGCGCCCTCGGCGTCCCGGATCAGCTGCTGCCCGAGGTCGTCGCAGACCTGCCGGACGGCCTCGGCGAACTCGGCGTGGCCGGGGGTGACGCCGGAGGCGCCGGAGGCCAGCAGCAGCACCGTGTCGTTGGTCGACATGCAGCCGTCGGAGTCGACCCGGTCGAAGGTCACCCGGGTGGCCGCGCGCAGCGCCCCGTCCAGGACGTCGCTGCCGAGGTCGGCGTCCGTGGTGAGCACGACCAGCATGGTGGCGAGGCCCGGGGCGAGCATGCCGGCGCCCTTGGCCATGCCGCCGACGGTCCAGCCGTCCCTGGTCACCACGGACGTCTTGTGCACGGTGTCGGTGGTCTTGATGGCGATGGCGGCCTTCTCGCCACCGTGCTCGGACAGCTGCGCGGCGGCCGTCCCGATACCGGGGAGCAGCTTGTCCATCGGCAGCAGGACGCCGATGAGGCCGGTGGAGCAGACGGCGACCTCGACGGCGCCCCGGCCGAGCACCTCGGCGGCCTTCTCGGCGGTGGCGTGGGTGTCCTGGAAGCCCTTGGGCCCGGTGCAGGCGTTGGCGCCGCCGGAGTTGAGCACGACGGCGGAGACCTGCCCGCCCTTGAGGACCTGCTCGGACCAGAGCACCGGCGCGGCCTTCACGCGGTTGGAGGTGAAGACGCCCGCGGCGGCCCGGCGGGGCCCGTTGTTGACCACCAGGGCCAGGTCCGGGTTGCCGTTCCCCTTGATGCCTGCGGCGATGCCGGAGGCGGTGAAGCCCTTGGCGGCGGTGACGCTCACGGCGCGACTCCGATCGTGGAAAGTCCGGTGGTCTCGTCGAGACCCAGGGCGAGGTTCGTGCTCTGGACGGCACCGCCCGCGGTGCCCTTGGTCAGGTTGTCGATGGCGCTGATCGCGATGATCCGCCCCGCCGCCGCGTCGTACGCGACCTGCACCTGAACGGCGTTGGAACCGTTGACGGACGCGGTGGCGGGCCACTGGCCCTCGGGGAGCAGGCGGACGAACGGCTCGTCGGCGAAGGCCTTGGCGTAGGCGGCGCGCAGGGACTCGCCGGTGACGCCGGGCCGGGCGGGCGCGCTGCAGGTAGCGAGGATTCCGCGCGGCATCGGGGCGAGGGTCGGCGTGAAGGACACCGAGACCCGCTCGCCGGCGGCGGCGCTGAGGTTCTGGATCATCTCGGGCGTGTGCCGGTGGCCGCCTCCGACGCCGTACGGCGACATGGAGCCCATGACCTCGGCGCCGAGCAGGTGCGGTTTGGGCGCCTTGCCCGCGCCGGAGGTGCCGGACGCGGCGACGATCACGGCGTCGGGCCCGGCCAGTCCCGCGGCGTACGCCGGGAACAGCGCCAGGGAGACGGCCGTGGGGTAGCAACCGGGCACCGCGATGCGCTTGGACCCCTCCAGCGCCGCGCGGCAGCCCGGAAGTTCGGGGAGGCCGTAGGGCCAGGTCCCGGCGTGCGGGGAGCCGTAGAACGCCTCCCAGTCAGCGGCGTCCCGCAGCCGGAAGTCGGCGCCCATGTCGACCACGAGCACCTCCGGACCGAGCTGCTCGGCGACGGCTGCGGACTGCCCGTGGGGCAGCGCGAGGAACACCACGTCGTGCCCGGCGAGCACCTCGGCCGACGTCTCGCTCAGCACCCGGTCGGCCAGCGGCAGCAGGTGCGGCTGGAGCGCGCCGAGCCGCTGGCCGGCGTTGGAGTTGCCGGTCAGGGCGCCGATCTCGATCTCGGGGTGCGCCAGGAGCAGACGCAGCAGCTCTCCGCCCGCGTATCCGCTCGCTCCGGCCACTGCCGCACGTACCGTCATGGACCCTCCTCGTAGATGGCATGACTATACGTTTCGCTGCACGTTTATGCAATCCCATTCCGGGTGGCGGGCGCCCCGGGTGTGACTGAGCACCTGATCTGCCCCATGAGCACTGGACTTGTCGGGCTGCGCGTTCGAGGTGGCGGGCAAGTGCCCTCACGAGAGTTGATCTGGGCCGATTCGCGCTGCGCCCCGGGCCATGTGGTCGCACCTCGCCCGGCTGCGCGACCTCGTCGCCCCCGGTGCGGTCACGCCGGGCTCGGGGACGAAGTCTCTGCCGCGTCACCGCGGAGTCGGACGGTGGTGCGGTCGGCCAGTGGCCCCGAGGTCGCGCTGCCCGTGTCGGCGCACGGTCCGGTTCCCCCGCCGGCGGAGAGGGTGCCCGTGAGGCGGTGCCGCCCCGCCCGCCGAGCCGGAGGACGGGCAGGCTCCAGTAACGTGACCAACACGCCGTCGCCCCGGGCGGCGGCGTTGCCGCGGCCCGCCCACCCGGCCGCGCGTCCTGGACGGCGCCGCCCACTCCTCTTCCTCATCCGCTCTCCTGGAGCACGTAATGCACTCACCCTCGTGCCGTCGGCCGCTCCGGGCCGTTCTCACAGCGCTCCTCGCCGCCGCAGTCACCGGCGTGCGGGCCCGGCCCGACTACCGCGCCTGGCGGGCTCTTGGGCCCGGAGGACTCCCGTCCTCACCTCGGGGCTGGCTGACCACCACCCGGCTCCGCCTGCGGAAGACCGCCCCGCTGGACGTCACAGGGCAGGGAGACCAGCACCCCACGACGCCGCAGACGGCGAGTCTTCCCCAGCGTCGCGGCCCGCGCCCACGGATCGGCCACTGGCCCATCCCGCACCGGTCCGTCGGCCAGGACATCGGCACCGACCTGATCGAGGCCCTCGACCTCGCGGTCGCCGACGCGGTAGCGGCCCATGTCGCGTTCCTGACCTCAGGCCGAGTCTCCAGCGGGTGCGTGACATTGGGTACTCCGCGGCTCGGTGGGAGGAGGTGCCCGGACAGCGATTGTTCGGTATGCCGGACGCTGGTCAAGACTGCGAACGGCAAGATAGGGAGGGGGCGCGGGCGCGTCAATGGGCCGCGCGGTGACGGACGGGACGGGGAGCGGGACGGGATGGGCGAGTTCTGGCCAGTGCCGGATGTGCTGGCGTACCTGGCCGGCCGCTGGCGGGTGGCACGGTCGGTGCGGGACCTCACGAGCGGCGACGAGGGCCGGTTCGAGGGCACGACGGTGTTCGGGCCGCAGGCGGGCGACGGCCTGCTGCACGAGGAGTCCGGCACGTTCGTCTGGCGGGGCGTGGCCCGCCCGGCCGAGCGGACGCTGCGCTACCTGCCCGGGCCGTCGCGCGGGACGGCCGAGGTCCGCTTCGCCGACGGCCGCCCCTTCCACGACCTCGACCTGACCACCGGGCGGTACCTCGCCGGCCACCCGTGCGCGGCCGACCTCTACCGCGGGGAGTTCACGGTCCGGGACGCCGACCACTGGCGGACGGTGTGGCGGGTGCGCGGCCCGGCGAAGGACCTGGTGCTGACGACGGACTACGCGCGCGCCGGCTGAGCCGACCGCTCTCCAGCCGCAGGCTCCAGCGTCCCGCGCGGCCCGTGACGGTGGTCGTGGACAGGGCGCACACGTCGATGCTCCAGTAGGTCGCGGGCGGCGCCTTCAGGGCGTACACCAGGGCCGCGCGGATCACCGAGGGCTCGGTGACGGCGACGATCCGGCCGCCGTCCTCGACGGGCCGGGTGTCCAGCCAGCGGCCGACGCGGGCGATGAACGCGAGCAGCGACTCACCGCCGTGCGGGGTGACGCGGGGGTCGGCGAGCCAGGCGTCCACCGCCTGCGGCTCGCGGGCCATCGCCTCGCCCGGCGTCAGCCCGCGCCAGCGGCCCATGCCGCAGTCGCGCAGGGCGAGCTGCGCCGGCGGCGCGTAGCCGAGGGCGTCGCCGGTGGCGCGGCTGCGCGGGCAGTAGCGCAGCTCCGCCTCCGCCAGCGGCACCAGGTCGCGGGCGGCGCGCTGCACCTCCTCCCAGCCCGCCTGGTCCAGCGGCCGGTCGTCCTCGAAGCGTTCCGCCGACAGCGGGGCGCCACGCGCGGCGGTGACGAAGGTGCCCGAAGTGCCATGCGGGGATCGTGGGCCCACGGAGTGGACCGGTCAGGAGCCTGTTACGCGGGCGTTATGGAGGTGGCGCGCACCCGTGCCGGAGAACCGTGATCAGCCGGACGAACGCATGCGAGACGCCGCGCGGTCCACTCCCGCGCCCGCTCCGGCGGCGAGGCGCTCAGGCCGGCGGGCTCGCAGGCCGGGGAAGGCCGGGGCGCACGGTGTCCGGCGGCCCGGCGGGCGCCCGACGGGCGACGCCGCGCGCCCACAGCACCAGCGGGGCCTGGAGCGGCAGCCGCGCCCAGGCCGCGGTCCGCAGCGGGGCGGGCCGGTCGGCCCAGTCCAGGGCCATCCGGACGTTGGCCGGGAAGACCCCGACGAAGAACGCCGCCGTCGCCCGCGCGGTGGCCCGCCGGGTCCGCGGCACGGCCAGTCCGGCCGCCAGCGCGAGCTCCACGGCGCCGCTCGCGTACGTCCAGGCCCGCGGCGAGCCGGGCAGGGACCGCGGGACGATCGCGTCGAACTGCCGCGGCGCGGCGAAGTGGGCCACCCCCGCGGTCGCGAGCAGACCGGCGAGCAACAGGGGCGAGCGCTGGGACCGGGGCACGGTGCCTCCTCGGGACGACGTGGCCGCGATGTTACTGCACGGTAGCCCCCGGTTGCGCGCGGTCCGGCCGGACGCCCGTACCGCGCAGCACCTCGTCGCCGGCCGCCCGCAGCCGCCGCACCCCCTCGGCGATCTCCGCCGCCCCGGCCACCGCGGCGAAGCTGAGCCGGACGTGGGCCGCCGGGGGCTCGGCGCTGAAGTAGGGGCGGCCGGGGGCGAGGGCCACTCCGGAGCGGAGGGCGGCCGCGGTGAAGGCGGGCTCGTCGGTGCCGTCGGGCAGGCGGAGCCAGAGGTGGTAGCCGCCGGAGGGGATGTGCGGGAGGGCGAGCTCGGGCAGGTGGAGCCCCAGCGCGGCCGTCATCGCGTCCCGGCGGGCCTTCAGCTCCGTCGAGACCGTGTGCAGATGGCGGGACCAGGCGGGCGAGCCGACCAGTTCCAGGGCCGCCTCCTGCAAGGGCCGGGGCACGAAGAAGGTGTCGACCACCTGGATGGCGCGCAGCCGCTCCAGCACCGGACCGCGCGCCGCCAGGGCGCTCACCCGGAAGCTCGGCGAGGTCGCCTTGGTGAGCGAGCAGACGTGCACCACCACCCCGTCCGGGTCGTCGGCGGCCAGCGGGCGCGGCAGCGGCCCGGCGTCCGCGTGCACCAGCCGCCGCACGAAGTCGTCCTCGACCACGAAGGCCCCGGCCTTTCGGGCGATCCGCAGCACCTCGCCGCGCCGTTCGGGCGCGAGCACCGCGCCGGTGGGGTTCTGGAACAGCGGCTGGCAGACCAGGACCCGGGCCCCGGTGGCCCGGAACGCGTCGGCCAGCAGCTCCGGCCGCACCCCGTCCGGGTCCACCGGGACCGGCACGGGACGCAGGCCCGCCGCGCGGGCGATCGCCAGCATGCCCGGGTAGGTCGGCGACTCGACCAGGACCGGCGCGCCGGGCGGGGCCAGCGCGCGCAGGGCCGTCGTCAGCGCCGACTGGCCGCCCGACGTGATCAGCACCTCGGCCGCCGTGACCGTGTCGCCGATGCTCCGCGCGAACCAGGCGCGCAGCTCCGGCAGCCCCTCCAGCGGCGGCCGTCCCCACGCGCCAGGGCGCCGGCCGGCCCGGGACAGCGCCGCCGCCATGCCCTTCTCCGGTTGCAGCGACGGATGCAGATAGCCGCCGTTGAACTCGATCACCCCCGGCGGCGGCGCCGCGAGCGAGACGGTGACCCCGGAGGCGTCCACGGTGCGCGGGACGAGTTCGGCGGCGCCGTCGGCGCTGAGCGCGACCTCCTGCCACGAGGTGTCGCCGGCCGGGGCGCCCCCGGTGCGCGGCCGGGCCCGGAAGGCGCCGGCGCCCGGCCGGGTGACCACGAGCCCCTCGGCGGCGAGCTGGGCGAGGGCCCGGGACACGGTCACCGGGCTCACCCGGAACCGCTCCACGAGGGCCCGGCTGGACGGGAGCTTTCCATCGGGAGAGTAGTGGTTCAGCTCCTGCCGCAACCGGTTCGCCAGTTCACTGACGCTGCTACGCTCTTGCATGAGAGCGAAGAGTAGCGCTACCGCACCGACCCGGATAGCAGTCAGCGGCCGTCCGCGGTCCTCCTCCGGCACCCTCCAGGCCGCCCTCGGCGTCACCGCCTTCTCCCTCACCTTCCCGGCCACCGCCTGGGGGCTGGAGGGCTTCGGGCCCTGGTCGCTGGTGGCCGTGCGGTCGGTGCTCGCGGCGCTGATCGCGGGCGCCTGCCTGCTGGCCCTGCGCGTCCCGCTGCCCGACCGGCGGCACTGGCCGGGGCTGGCGGTCGTCGCCTGTGGGGTCGTCCTCGGCTTCCCGCTGCTCACCACCCTGGCCCTGCGGACCTCGACCACCGCGCACGCCGCCGTGGTGGTGGGCCTGCTGCCGCTGACGACCGCGCTGCTGTCCGCCCTGCGCGTCGGCACCCGCCCCTCGCGCACCTTCTGGGCCGCGGCGCTCGCGGGCGCGGCCGCGGTGCTGGCGTTCACGGTCCAGCAGAGCGGCGGCGCCCTGTCCACCGCCGACCTGTACCTCTTCGCGGCGCTGCTGGTGTGCGCCGCCGGCTACACCGAGGGCGGGCGGCTGGCCCGGGTCATGCCGGGCTGGCAGGTGATCGGCTGGGCGCTGGTGCTGTGCCTGCCGCTCGCTCTGCCCGCCGCCGCGCTGACCCTGTCGTACGAGCCGGTGCGGCTGACCTTCCACAGCGTGACGGGGGTGCTGTGGGTCGCGGCCGGCTCGCAGTTCCTGGGCCTGGTGGTCTGGTACCGGGGCATGGCGGCCGTCGGCATCCCCAAGGCCAGCCAGTTGCAGTTGGCACAGCCGCTGCTCACACTGGTGTGGTCGGTGCTGCTGCTGGGCGAGCACCTGACCGTGGCCGCCCCGTTGACGGCCGCGGCCGTGCTCGTCTGCATCGCCGTCACGCAACGGGCGCGAGGATGAACGGCGTTCGCGCCGGTGGACCGGCGCGGGCCGCCGTGGACTCCACGTCACGGACCGCAGCTCCCGCACATCGTCAGGAGGCCCCAGATGCGCGCAAGCGTGGGCGACCAGCTTGTCCAGCACGGCAGGGTGGTCGGACAGCACGACAAGGTCGGCGAGATCGTCGAAGTGCTGGGTCAGAAGGGCGAACCCCCGTACCGCGTCCGCTTCCAGGACGGGCACGAGGGGCTGTGCTCACCGGGCCCCGACACCGAGATCCGGCACAGGGAAACCACCACCGGGCAGTGATTCAGCGCGGGGGCGTCGCCGGCTGCCCGTAGTGGTCGGCGATCACCCGCGCCATCGCTCCGTGGGGATCCGCCGCCATCTCCCGGGCGGCGAAGTAGACGTGCCCGCGCACCTGGGGGTGGTCGCGGGCGTACGTCAGGTGCCGGGACAGTTCGGCCGGGTCCTGCCAGGGCGCCGGCTGGGCCGGGTCACCGGCCTTGTAGAGCGCCTCCCCCACGTACAGCTGCGTCCCGGTGCCCCGGGCGACCTCCGCCCACCAGGGCACGAGCTCGGCGTAGTCGGCGGCGGAGTTGCCGATGTGCCAGTACAGCTGCGGGCAGATGTAGTCGATCCAGTTCTCCCGCACCCACTTGCGGGTGTCGGCGTACACGTCGTCGTACGACTGGAGCGCCCGGGTGTCCGAGCCCAGCGGGTCGGTGGAGGCGTTGCGCCAGACCCCGAACGGGCTGATCCCGAACCGGGTGCCGGGGCGGATCCGCTCGATGCGGGCGGCGGTGTCGCGCACCAGCCGGTCGATGTTGTCGCGCCGCCAGGCCGCACGGCTGGGGAAGGCACCGCCGTGGGCGTCGTAGGAGGCGTCGTCGTCGAAGGTCTGGCCGGCCACCGGGTACGGGTAGAAGTAGTCGTCGAAGTGGACGGCGTCGACCGGGTACCGCGCCACCGCGTCCATCATCGCGTCCTGCACGAACGCGCGGACCTCCGGCAGCCCCGGGTCGTAGTGGAGCTTCCCGCCGTACGGCACCACCCACTCGGGGTGCCGCCGGGCCGGGTGGGAGGCGGCCAGGCGGCCCGGGTCGGCGTGCACCGCGACCCGCAGCGGGTTGAACCAGGCGTGCAGCGCCAGGCCCCGGGCGTGCGCCTCGGCGACGGCCGTGCCGAGCGGGTCCCAGCCGGGGTCCCGGCCCTGGGTGCCGGTGAGGTACTGCGACCACGGCTCGTACGGCGAGGGCCACAGCGCGTCGGCCGTCGGCCGCACCTGGAGGATCACCGTGTTCAGTCCGCGCCGGGCCGCCGTGTCGAGATGGGCGAGCAGCTCGGCGCGCTGCTGGTCGGCGCTGAGGCCCGGGCGCGAGGGCCAGTCCCGGTTGGTCACCGTGGCCAGCCACACGCCCCGCATCTCCTCGGCGGCGCGGGGCCGCCGCGCGGGGGCCGCGCCCACGTCGCCCGGCAGCGCCACCGTCGACAGCGCGGCCAGCGCGAAGGCCCGGCGCGACAGGCGTCCCATGGACGATCACCCCTTAGCAGTGCGGATCCGCTCGGTCACGGACCGTCTCCGCGGCCCAGCATGCCCCGCCCCCGGCGATCGATCATCGATACTTACCGGTAACGTGCACGAACGGAGCAGGCACCGGCGACCCGGCGGACCTGCCCCACAGGCCTCGAACAGCGAAGGGGACGATGTGACCGACATCGAGCGCGTCGGAGTGGTGGGCTGCGGCCAGATGGGAGCGGGCATCGCCGAGGTGTGCGCCCGCGCCGGACTGGACGTGAAGGTCGCCGAGACCACCGGCGAGGCCCTGGAGATCGGCCGGACCCGGCTGTTCACCTCGCTGTCCAAGGCAGCCGAGCGCGGCAAGATCAGCGCGGCGGAGCTGACCGCGACGCAGGCGCGCCTGAGCTTCACCACCGACCTCGGCGAGTTCGCCGACCGCGATCTGGTGATCGAGGCCGTCGTCGAGAACGAACAGGTCAAGACCGAGATCTTCCAGGTGCTCGACCAGGTGGTGACCCGCCCGGACGCCATCCTGGCCTCGAACACCTCCTCCATCCCGCTGGTGAAGCTGGCGGTCGCCACCTCGCGCCCCGACCAGGTCGTCGGCATCCACTTCTTCAACCCGGCCCCCGTGCAGCAGCTGGTCGAGCTGATCCCGGCGCTGACCACCTCGGAGGGCACGCTCGGCCGGGCCCAGCTGTTCACCGAGAAGGTCCTGGGCAAGCACGGCATCCGCGCCCAGGACCGCTCCGGCTTCGTGGTCAACGCCCTGCTGATCCCCTACCTGCTCTCCGCGATCCGGATGTTCGAGTCGGGCATCGCGGGCCGGGAGGACATCGACAACGGCATGGAGATGGGCTGCGCCCACCCGATGGGCCCGCTGAAGCTGTCCGACCTGATCGGCCTGGACACGGTGGCCTCGGTGGCGCACAGCATGTACGAGGAGTACAAGGAACCGCTGTACGCCGCTCCCCCGCTGCTCCAGCGCATGGTGGACGCCGGCCGGCTGGGCCGCAAGAGCGGCTCGGGCTTCTACACCTACGGCTGATCACCCGCGTGACGCCCGTCGGGCCCGGCACCTGGGGGTGCCGGGCCCGACCCATTCACACACCGTGTGCGCGGCGGGCTCGCATATGCCCCGCCCACACGCTCCCCCGGCGCCCACCAGGGCGGTTCACTCATGATGAGCATGTAAGGGATGTGAGACGACTACGGAAAGGAGCGGTTCGTGACCGCCGATCCCGAGCACTCGGTAGCCCAGGGTGAGCTCGCGGAGTTACGCCGCCGGCTCGACGTGGCCTATGTCCGCGTCGAGGGCGGACTGGCACTGCTGAACCACCGCACCGAGGAGACCGCCAAGGAACTGGACGAGCTGAACACCCGGCTCGTCACCCTCGAACACGCCCGCTGGCCGCTGCCCTCGGTCGCGGCGCTCACAGCCGTGGGCGCCCTCGCCGTGTCCCTCTGGCAGGCCCTGGGGCGGTAGGCCGGGGCAGCGTGTCCTGACCCAGCCTGAGGTGGTGCAGCAACAGCAGCGCGGCCGCCATGCCGGCGGCCGGGACCTCGCCGCGGGCGACCAGGTCGGGGACGATCTTGAGGGGCACCCACTCCCTGCGGTCCGACTCGAAGTCGTCCACCGGATGTCCGACGTACTCCCCCTCGTCGGCCCAGTAGACGTGGTGCCGGGCGTCGGTGAGGCCGTTGGACGGCTCCACGCTCATCAGGTGCCGCAGGGGGCCCGGCCGCCAGCCGGTCTCCTCCTCCAGCTCCCGGGCGGCGGCGGCCGCGACGTCCTCGCCGTCCTCGACGACGCCCGCCGCGAGTTCCCAGCCCCAGGTGTCGGTGATGAAGCGGTGGCGCCACAGGAGCAGGACCTCGTTCGCCTCGTTCACCACCGTGGCCACGGCGACCGGCCGCAGCCGTATCAGGAAGTGGTCGAGGTGCCGGCCGTCCGGCAGCTCCACGTCCGCGAGGTTGACCCGGAACCAGCGGTTTTCATACACAGTTTGTTCGTTCTGTTTCGTCCACTGCACGGTTCTGCCACCTTCCGTCGAGTAAGTGGCAATATCGCAGCAGGGACTGTGCGCGAAGTTCCCGCGGGAACCGCAGGGACAGCAGGGACAGCAGGGACAGCTAGGACGCCGCAGACGGCGGGGACGCCTGGTGCCGCGGCACTAGAGCGGTACGCGCAGGGCACCGTCGATGAGTTCGGCCGCCTCGGCGGTGCCCGCGCCGCCGCTGCGCGCCAGGCGCTCGCGTACCGCCCGGAGTCTGTCCCGCAGCCGCTGGGACTCCATGCCACGGGCCTGCTCGGCCATCCGCACCGCCGTGGCCACCGCCTTCTCCGCGTCGCCCCGGCGCAGTTCGACGGTGCTGAGCATGGCGAGCCGGTGCACCCGGCCCCGGTCGTGCGCGGGGGTGTTTACGGCGGCCGCGGCGTGCTCCCCGGCGGCCGCCAGCTCGCCGAGGCTGAGCAGCGCCTCCGCCACCTGGACGTTGACCAGGCCCGGCTGGACATAGCCGGTCTCGTCGGGTTCGAGTCCGCGCCGGATGCGCTCGGCGGCCCGCTCGGCCCGCCGGATGCAGGACAGCGCGCTCGTCCCGTCGCCGAGGTGGGCGTACGCCTTCGCCTGCATCGCGTACAGGTCGGAGGCGAGCGCGGGGGTGATCTGCCGGCCGGCGGCGCGCAGCGCGGCCTCGGCGAAGGCGACCGCCTGACGGTACTCCCGCATGAACAGCGACTGGTTGACCAGCAGCGCGATCACGTACGCGCCGAGTCCCCGGTCACCACTGGCCTTGGCGAGCCGCAGCGCCTGGTGGAAATAGCGCTGGGCGAGGCCGTGCGCGTCCGAGTCGTACGCGCAGATCCCGGCGATCGCCACCAGCCCGCCGGTGGCACGGTGCAGCTGGCGGCCGGTGGCGTCGGGGTAGCCGCCGCGCAGCAGGGGCGCGGCCTCGGAGTTGAGGAAGCCCACGATCCGGGCGCGGGTCGCGACGCCGCCGGCCTTGCGGTACATCAGCTCGTAGTGGGCGCGGGCGGCGCGCAGCATCTCGATGTCGGCCGGGGTGACCCGGTGCCGGCCGCCGCGCGAGACGTCCACGTCCTCGGGCGGGTTCTCCCACTCCCACACCGGCATCACGGCGGGCGTGCCGGTGACCGCGGGGGCGCCGAGGACGTGCGGGCGCTGCTGCTCGTCGGAGCGCCACAGGGCGGTGGCCCGCTCGACGAACCCGGACAGCGAGGTGGCGTGCGGGGTGGCGGGCCGGCCCGGGACGCCGAGGCCGATGTCGTCCAGGGTGACCGACCGGTGCAGCCGGGCGGCGAGCACCTCGCAGATCAGGTCGGGCACCTGACCGCGCGGCCGCTGGCCTTTCAGCCACCGCGCCACGGCGGTGTGCTCGTAGCGCAGCGCGAGCCCTCGCGCCCGTCCGGCCTGGTTCACGTGTGCCGCGAGACCGGCGTGCGAGATCCCCGCCTCGTCCAGGATCGCGTCGAGCAGAGTGTTGGGCTGCATGGGAGGCCCCCCGGGTGGCTCGGTGCCGACAGCGTAGTGAATGCGGCTTCACACGGGGTGTGAACGGAGTGCCCGCATCCGGGGCGTGCGCGCGCTGTTGCGGAGAGTGGCGAAGCGGTTGACTGAACTGCCTCGCAAGAGGCCGGCCGGGCCACCGGCTCCCCCCTCGTACAGCGGTGGCCCGGCCAGGGACCGGGCGGCGGACCGGGGGGCGGCGGTGTGTCAGCGGCCGCGCGCCGTTCACGGCCGGTCGCGCGGCTCCGCGCGCTGCCGCGGGGTGTCCGGGGCGGCGTCCGCCGCGTCGCACCAGGAGTGGTGCAGCACCAGGAGGGCCACGTCGTCGGGCGGTCTGCCGCGGGTGTGCCGCAACAGGCGCGTGAGGACGCCGCCCACCACGGCCCGCGGTGAGACGGCGCCGCCGGCCATGGCCTCGTCCAGCGCGTCCGCCAGCGGAAAGAACCGGCCCTGCGCGTCCCGGGCGTCCTCGGCGCCGTCCGTGCAGAGGAACAGGGCCTCACCGGGGTGCAGTTCGCCGAGCCGCACGGCGAGCGGGTCGGCCGGCAGCGGGAACACGCCGAGCGGCGGCAGCGGTTCGGCCCGGGACAGGGGCTCTGCCCCCGGCCCGCCCAGCCGGTAGGGCCAGGGGTGCCCGCAGTTGAGCGCGCGCACCTCGCCGTCCGGGCCGATCTCCAGCAGCAGGGCGGTGACGAACTCCTCGGCCCGCTCGTCGGGCGGGCGCCCGCGCAGGTGCTGGGCCAGCGCCTCCTGCAGACCGTGCAGCACCCGGCCGAGGCCGGGCTCGTGCGCGACCCCGTGGAAGCCGTCCAGCACCGCGCCGGCCGCCCGGGAGGCGTCCGGGCCGTGCCCTCGTACGTCGCCCATCAGGACCCGCACGCCGTGCGCGGTGCCGACCACCTCGCAGAGGTCGCCGCCCGCCGCGGACCGGCAGCCGGCGGGCAGCTGGGCGGCGGCGACCCCCAGTCCGCCGACGCACGGGGGCAGCGGGCGGGGCAGAGCGCTGGTACCGATCATGCCGATGGCCCCCCAGGTAGGCCGAAACAGCGCAGACCGGCCCCGAAGGGCCGGTCCGATTGTGTCGCCGTGCGGCCCGGCAGGACCAGATCACCGACGCTTCCCACCCGAACGAGTGAGCCGGGGGCGGGGGCGCCGCCGGGCAGCGGCCCGTCGCCCCCGGCGGCGTCAGCTGCGCAGCTCCGCCCCCGTGCGCTGCGCGGCCAGCGCCACCGCCGCGTCCCGCGCGGCGGACGCCTCGTCCACGGTCAGGGTGCGGTCACCGGCCCGGAACCGCAGCGCGTACGCCAGGGACTTGCGGCCCGTGCCGATCTGCTCGGCGTTCTCGTACACGTCGAACAGCCGGATGGACTCCAGCAGGTCGCCCGCGCCCTCGCGCAGCGCGGCCTCGACGTCCGCGTGCGCCACCGTCTGGTCGACGACCAGGGCGACGTCCTGCGTGGCCACCGGGAAGGCGGAGATGCTCGGCGCCTGCGGCGTGCCGTCGCCGGCCTGCTCCAGGGCGTCCAGGTCCAGCTCCATCGCGCAGGTGCGCGCGGGCAGGCCCAGCGCCTTCAGCACGCGCGGGTGCAGCTCACCGGCGTGGCCGACGACCCGCTCGGTGGAGCCGGCGGCGACCACGAGCTCGGCGCAGCGCCCCGGGTGCCACGGGCCGTACCAGCCCTTGCGCACCACGAGCCGGGCACCGGCCTCGCGGGCGACCGTGCGGGCGGCCTCGACCGCGTCGGCCCAGTCGCCGGTACGGCCCTTGCCCCACCAGCCGGCCTGCTCGCGGGCGCCCGCGAGGACGACGGCGACATGGCGCGGCTGCTCGGGCAGCGCGTCGTTCAGCGCCGCCAGCTCCTCGTCGGCCGGGCGGCGGTCGACGGGCAGGTGCGCCGCGGCGGCGCTCTGCTGCGCGCGCGGCAGGAAGACCAGCCCGGTCTCGAACAGCGCCAGGTCGTGCGAGCCGCGGCCGTCGTTGCGGCGCAGCGCGCCGAGCAGGCCCGGCAGCAGCGACGTACGGAGGGCGGGCTCCTCGTCGTTGAGCGGGTTGACCAGCTTCACCACGCGGCGGGCGGGGTCGGCGGCGTCCAGGCCGAGCTGGTCGAAGACCTGCTCGCTGACGAACGGGTAGTTCGGTGCCTCGACGTAGCCGGCCCCGGCCAGCGCCCGGCCGACCCGGCGGTGCAGCCGCTGCCGGTGGGTCAGGCCGCGGCCGGACGGGGGCTTGGGCAGCGTGGAGGGCAGGTTCTCGTAGCCCTCCAGCCGGATGACCTCCTCGGCGAGGTCGTTCTGCTCCAGCAGGTCCGGCCGCCAGGACGGCACGGTGACGATCAGCTCGTCCTGCCCGTGGACGTCGCAGCCGATCTCCTGGAGCCGGCGCACCACGGTCTCGCGGCCGTAGGTGACGCCCGCGACCCTGTCCGGGTGGTCGGCCGGAACGGTGACGGTGTGCGGCGCGGACGGCGCCATCACCTCGGTGACCCCGGCGTCGGCGGTGCCGCCCGCGAGCAGCACCAGCAGATCGACGGTGCGCTGCGCGGCGGCGGCCGCGGCCTGCGGGTCGACGCCCCGCTCGAAGCGGCGGGAGGCCTCGGAGGACAGCTTGTGGCGGCGGGCGGTGCGCGCGACGGACACCGCGTCGAAGTGCGCGGCCTCGATCACCACGTCCGTGGTGGCGCCCTCGGTGTTCTCGTGGTCCGCGATCTCGGTGTCGGCGCCGCCCATGACGCCCGCGAGGCCGATGGGGCCGCGCTCGTCGGTGATCACCAGGTCCTCGGCGTGCAGCGTCCGCTCGACGCCGTCCAGGGTGACGATCCTCTCGCCCTCCGCGGCCCGGCGGACCCCGATGGGGCCCTGCACCAGGGAGCGGTCGTAGGCGTGCAGCGGCTGGCCGAGCTCCATCATCACGTAGTTGGTGACGTCGACGGCGAGCGAGATCGGGCGCATGCCGGCCTTCTGCAGCCGGCGCTTGAGCCAGATCGGGGAGCGGGCCTCGGGGAGCAGCCCGGAGACGGTCCGGGCGGTGAAGCGGTCGCAGCCCGTAGGCTCGGAGACCTTCACCGGGTAGCCGTAGGCGTTCGGCGCCGGCACGTCGAGCAGGGCCGGGTCGCGCAGCGGCAGGCCGTAGGCGATGGCGGTCTCGCGGGCGACGCCGCGGATGGACAGGCAGTCGCCGCGGTTGGCGGTGACGGCGATGTCCAGCACCTCGTCGACCAGCTCCAGCAGCTCGATCGCGTCCCTGCCGACCTCGGTCTCGGGCGGCAGCACGATGATGCCCTTGGTGCCGTCGTCGCCCATGCCCAGCTCGTCGCTGGAGCAGATCATGCCGTGGGACGTCTTGCCGTACGTCTTGCGGGCGGAGATCGAGAAGCCGCCGGGCAGGGTGGCGCCGGGCAGGACCACGACGACCTTGTCGCCGACGGAGAAGTTGCGGGCGCCGCAGACGATCTCCTGGGGCTCGCCGGTGCCGTTGGCCCGGCCGACGTCGACGGTGCAGAAGCGGATCGGCTTCTTGAAGCCCTCCAGCTCCTCGATGGTCAGCACTTGGCCGACGACCAGCGGGCCCTTGAGGTCGGCGCCGAGGTGCTCGACGGTCTCGACCTCCAGACCGGCCGAAATGAGCTTGGCCTGCACGTCACGACCGGTCTCCGTCTCCGGCAGGTCGACGTACTCCCGCAGCCAGGAAAGCGGGACCCGCATCAGATCTCCATCCCGAACGGCCGGGTGAACCGGACGTCACCCTCGACCATGTCTCGCATGTCCTCGACGTTGTGGCGGAACATCAGCATCCGCTCGATGCCGAACCCGAAGGCGAAGCCGCTGTACTTCTCCGGGTCGACGCCGCAGGCGGTGAGCACCCGAGGGTTGACCATGCCGCAGCCGCCCAGCTCGATCCAGCCCTCGCTGGAGCAGGTGCGGCAGGGCCGGTCGGGGTTGCCGACGGACTCGCCGCGGCAGACGTAGCAGACCATGTCCATCTCGGCGGACGGCTCGGTGAACGGGAAGAAGTTCGGCCGCAGCCGGGTCTTCATGCCCTCGCCGAACAGCGACTGGACCATGTGGTCCAGGGTGCCCTTGAGGTCGGCCATGGTCAGGCCCTCGTCGACGGCGAGCAGCTCGACCTGGTGGAAGACGGGGGTGTGCGTGGCGTCCAGCTCGTCGGTGCGGTACACGCGGCCGGGGCAGATCACGTACACCGGCAGGTCGCGCTCCAGCAGGGAGCGGACCTGCACCGGCGAGGTGTGGGTGCGCAGCACGACACCGGACTCGGAGCCGCCCTCGGGGCCCTGCACGAAGAAGGTGTCGGCCTCGCCGCGCGCCGGGTGGTCCGGGCCGATGTTGAGCGCGTCGAAGTTGAACCACTCGGCCTCGGCCTGCGGGCCCTCGGCGACCTCGTAGCCCATGGCCACGAAGATGTCCTCGATGCGCTCGGAGAGCGTGGTCAGCGGGTGCCGGGCGCCCGCGGACACACGGTCGTACGGCAGCGTGACGTCCACCGCCTCCTCGACCAGCACCCGGGTGTCCCGCTCGGCCTCCAGCTCGGCCTGGCGGGCGGCCAGGGCCTGGTTGACGGCGCCGCGGGCCTGACCGACGCGCTTGCCGGCCTCGGCCTTGGCGTGCGGGGGCAGGGCGCCGATCTCGCGGTTGGCCAGCGCCAGCGGGGAGGTGCCGCCGGTGTGGGCGACCTTGGCCTCCTGGAGCGCGTCGAGGGAGTCCGCGGCGGCGAAGGCGGCGAGCGCCTCGTCCCGCATGCGCTCGATCTCTTCCGGTTTCAACGCCTCGACCTCGACTGGGTCGTACGACTTATTGGGTGCCGACATCTCTTCCCGTGCTTCCGATTGGCTGGCTGGAGGTCCCCGTCAGCGACTCGCGGACAGTGCGTCACGGCTTTCGGGACACATGGGTGCCAAAGGCCGAGTCTAACGGGGTGGGGATCCGCGGACGCGCCCGTGGCCGTCAGGCGAGATACGCCGGGGCCGCCACGGGCAGCGTAAATCGGAACTCCGCGCCGCCGCCGGGGGCGCGGCCGACCGTGATGGTGCCGCCGTGGGCCTCGACGATGCCCTTGACGATGTACAGCCCGAGGCCGGTGCCGCCGCGCTTGCTGCCCCGCCAGAAACGGGTGAAGACGCGGTTCATGGACTCCTCCGGGATGCCGGTACCCTCGTCGCTCACGGTGACCGACGTGCCGGCGTCCTCTCCTTCGCGCGGGGACGCGGCGGGCGTGACGTCGATGGTGACGGTTCCCTCGCCGTGCCGCACCGCATTTTCCAGCAGGTTGCTGAGCACCTGGTCGACCTTGTCGGGGTCGGCCCACAGGTCGGGCAGCGGCTGCTCGACGCGGAGCAGGAACCGGTCGGCGGGCAGGCCCGCCGCGACGTACGCCTGGATGTGCCGGCCGACGGCGGCGCCGATGTCGACGGGCTGGCGGCGCACCTCCAGCCGCCCGGAGTCGATCCGGGAGATGTCGAGCAGCTCGGCGATGAGCCGGGTGACGCGGTCGGCGTCGGCGTCGACGGTCTCCAGCATCAGCCGCTTCTGGTCGTCGGTGAACCGCTCCCACTTGGCCAGCAGCGTGGCCGTGAACCCCTTGACGGAGGTGAGCGGCGAGCGCAGCTCGTGGGCGACGGTGGCGATCAGCTCGGCGTGGCTGCGCTCGGTGCGGCGCCGGGCCTCGGTGTCCCGCAGCGAGACGACGACCCGGCGGACTGGGCCGGTGGGGCCGCTGCGGACGTAGCGCGCCGAGACGAGCACCTCCCGCCCGCCCGGCAGCAGCAGGTTCCGCTCGGGCTGCCGGACCCGGGTGGCCAGGCCGCCGTAGGGGTCGGTCAGCTGCCACCAGCGCCGGCCCTCCAGGTCCTCCAACGGCAGCGCCCGGTCGAGCCGCTGCCCGAGGGCGTCGGTGGCGGCGACGGCGGTGATCCGTTCGGCGGCGGCGTTGAAGCAGATGACATGGCCGTGCTCGTCGGCGACGACCAGGCCGTCGGGCAGGTCGTCGGGGTCGACGCCGAGCTCGGTGTGATCGCCGTACCGGGCCGCGGCCGGGCGCCTGACGTCCCGTTCCCCCGGAGCGCTGCTCGTGCCGACGCTCATCCGCGTACTCCACCTCTCAGACGGCGCAGGAGGCCCCCGAGCCGGTCACCCTACTAGTTTCCGGTGACGGAGCGGCAGCCTCCGGGCGCGCGCTGCGCCCGGGCCGACGCGTAGAGGCATACGGCCGCGGCGGTCGCCAGGTTCAGGCTCTCGGCCTTCCCGTGGATCGGGACGCGCACGACGGCGTCGGCGAGTGCGCGGGTCTCCTCGGGCAGGCCCCAGGCCTCGTTGCCGAAGACCCAGGCGGTCGGCCCGCCCATGGTCTCCTGGTCGAGTTCGTCGTCGAGGTCGTGCCGTCCGGCCCCGTCGGCGGCGAGGATCCGCACCCCGGCCTCCTTCAGCCCGGCCACGGCCCGCTCGACGGGCACCCCGACGGCGACCGGCAGGTGGAACAGCGAGCCGACCGAGGCCCGCACGGCCTTGGGGTTGTACAGGTCGACGGAGGCGTCGGTCAGCACGACGGCCTCGGCGCCGGCGGCGTCCGCGCAGCGCAGCACGGTTCCGGCGTTGCCCGGGTCCCGCACGTGCGCGAGCACGGCGACGAGCCGGGGCCGGGCGGCGAGGATCTTCTCGAAGGGGGTGTCCAGGAACCGGCAGGTCCCGACCAGCCCCTGCGGGGTCACGGTGGTGGAGATGTCGGCGATCACCTGTTCGGAGGCGAGGTGCACCCGGGCGCCGACGTCCCGGGCGGCGCCGATGATGTCGGCGTACCGCTCGGCGGCCTCGACGGTCGCGAACAGCTCCACGAGCGTCCCCGGCTGCGCTCCGGCCTCCCGCACGGCCTGCGGCCCCTCCGCGAGGAACAGCCGCTCCTTGCCCCGGAAGTTCCGCCTGGCCAGCCGCCGCGCGGCCAGGACCCGGGGGGAGTGGGGGGAGATCAGCTCGGGAACGGCGGGGGACATCTCAGCTCACCTTCACAACGACTTCTCCGCCGCAACGGCGCTCGACCACGACGGCGCGGTCCGGCGGTGCCGAACCGGCCGCTCCTCACAGAAACCTCCGGCGCTGCCGGGCCGGCCGCTCCTCACAGAGCAACGGACCCGCAGGCAAACCCGCGGGTCCGTTCTGTCACGACGGCTTCGGCTCACGCCCGGAGCTGCGTCACGCGGCCTTCGGCGCGTTGACGTCCGCCGGGAGCGCCTTCTGCGCGACCTCGACCAGCGCGGCGAACGCGGTGGCGTCGTTCACGGCGAGCTCGGCCAGGATCTTGCGGTCGACCTCGACGTTGGCGGCCTTCAGACCCTGGATGAAGCGGTTGTACGTGATGCCGTTCGCGCGGGCAGCGGCGTTGATGCGCTGGATCCACAGCTGGCGGAAGTCACCCTTGCGCTTCTTGCGGTCGTTGTAGTTGTAGACCAGCGAGTGGGTGACCTGCTCCTTGGCCTTGCGGTACAGGCGCGAACGCTGACCGCGGTAGCCGGAGGCCTGCTCGAGGATCGCCCGGCGCTTCTTGTGGGCGTTGACTGCCCGCTTGACGCGTGCCACTTGTTAACTCCTTGTAGCGGGGCCGTGGGTGTCCTCACACGGCCCGGAAACGATTGGGTCCCGGTCCAGACGCACGGCGCTCGGGGCGCCGGCGCGTCACTTGCCGAGAAGCTTCTTGATCTTCTTGGCGTCGCCCGGGGCCATCTCGGCGTTGCCGGTGAGGCGACGCGTCAGACGGGACGACTTGTGCTCGAGCAGGTGGCGCTTGCCGGCGCGCTCACGGAGCACCTTGCCGGAGCCGGTGACCTTGAAGCGCTTGCTGGCACCGCTGTGCGACTTGTTCTTCGGCATAGCGCCGTTCTCTCCTCGATCGGTGGCGCTCCGGTGCCCGGTCGCGAAAACCGGGCACGGTGGAGCGTCGCTCTTGTTTCGGTTACGTCCTGGGACTGTCGTCCCGGGGATCACGCCTCGGCGGGCTCCTCGGCGGGGGCCTCGGCATCGGCGGGGTTCTGCGAGCGGCCGGGATTGGCCTTCGCGGACGCCTTGCGGGCCTCCTGCGCCTGGCGAGCCTCGGCCATCGCCTCGGTCTTCTTCTTGTGCGGACCGAGGACCATGATCATGTTGCGGCCGTCCTGCTTCGGGTTCGACTCGACGAAACCGAGGTCCTGGACGTCCTCCGCGAGGCGCTGCAGCAGCCGGTAACCCAGCTCGGGCCGGGACTGCTCGCGTCCACGGAACATAATCGTGATCTTGACCTTGTCGCCCTGCTTGAGGAACCGGACGACGTGACCCTTCTTGGTGTCATAGTCGTGCGGGTCGATCTTCGGCCGGAGCTTCATCTCCTTGATGACCGTGTGCGCCTGGTTCTTGCGCGCCTCACGGGCCTTCATGGCCGACTCGTACTTGAACTTCCCGTAGTCCATGAGCTTGCACACGGGCGGACGGGCGTTCGCCGCGACCTCGACCAGGTCGAGGTCGTACTCCTGGGCAAGCTCCAGTGCCTTCGCGAGCGGCACGATGCCGACCTGCTCGCCACTGGGACCGACAAGTCGCACCTCGGGAACGCGAATCCGGTCGTTGATGCGGGGCTCGGCGCTGATGGATCCTCCTCGGTAGCACCACACGGCGGTCTGGCGGACAGCCGCGTAACGTCTGTGTTCGTAAGACCTAACCGCGCCGAAGCACAAAAAATGCCCCGGACGATCACAGGCGGGGCTCCTCGAACTACCGGAGCGACCGCCGCGGTGACCGCGGGGCGCACTTTCGGGCGGTTGCCGCCGCTGGGGGCGGGGCCGCCTGACCGGTGACCCGCCGCCCGGAGGGCGGTCGGGTGGGAGTTCGAAAGCCTCCACTTGTGGGCCGGACTCGCGAGCCGTGAGGCATACGTGTCCGACCGGTCGTTACACAAGGTTAGCAGCTCGGCCCCGGAACGGCTAACCGAGGCCGACTGGGGCCGGTCCCCGCGCTGCCCCTATGGTGAACGGCATGAGTGAAGAGACGCCCGACTTCAACGCCATGACCCGCGACATCGCCGAGGTCCCCGCGGTCGAGGTGATCGTGACGGTCGCCGTCAACCTGATGAGCGCGGCCGCGGTGAAGCTCGGTCTGACCGAGGAGGGCGAGAAGCACAAGGACCTGGACGAGGCCCGCAAGCTGATCCACGCCCTCGCGGGGCTGCTGGACGCGAGCACGACCGAGATCAGCTCCTTCCACGCGGCCCCGCTGCGGGACGGGCTGAAGTCCCTCCAGCTGGCGTTCCGCGAGGCGTCCCTCGTCCCCGACGACCCGGGCCAGGGCCCGGGCGAGAAGTACACGGGTCCGGTCTACGGCTAGACCTGCTCTTCCCGCACGTACAGGGGCTCGCCCGGAGGGGTGGTCCCGGCCGGCAGCAGTGCCAGGTCGAGGCCCCGCACCAGGCGGGCCCGCAGTGTCTCGTCGGCGGCCATGCGCCCGGCCACGGCACGGGCGGCCTCGGCGGGGGCGGCGGCCGGGTCGAGGACGAGGGCCAGGGTGCCGTCCGCCGGCCCGGGCCCGAGGTGGGCGCGGAGCACGGCGGGCTCGGCGGCCACGGCGGCCCGGACCGCCGCGAGGACCGCCGGGTCGGCGAGCGGGTCGGTGCTCGTCCGCCCCTCCGCCAGCGCCAGCAGCGCGGGACCGGTCAGCTCGAACGGCACCGGACCGGCCAGGTCCAGCACGACCGTGTCCGCCTTCTCGTGCGCCGCCGCTTGCAGGGCCTGGTGCAGCGGTACGGCCACGGGGCGCGCCTGCGGGTCCCAGCGGGCCAGCGCGTCGGTGGAGGTGAAGGCGGGCAGGGCGGTGCGGCCGCCGGCCTTGAGGGTGGGGACGGCCATGTCGCTGGTCTTCTCGCGGCGCAGCCCGTTCTCGTCCTGTTCGGCCTCGCCGAGCACGGCGACCACCGGGACCAGCAGCCGGGCGCCCTTCAGCGCGGCCAGCACGGGTGCCACGGCGGTGCGGTCCTCGGCCCAGGCCGCGAGCGCCGCGCTCAGCCGGGGATCGGCGGAACCGTCGTCGTCGGAGAAGCCGGGGTCGGGGATGTTCTTGTTCGCCACGGTCACCGACCCTATCGGGGGGATCCCGCGGGGCCGATCCCGCGGGGCCGTGCGGGCCCGGAAACACGGCCGCCACCCGGCTCACCGCTTTCTCAGCCGTCCCTGACACAGATCTCACCTGGCTGTAACGGCCCGCACAGGCGCCGCCCCCAGGATCGCGCCATGGAGTTTCCCAGAGCCCGCCGCGTCGTGGTCTGCGCCGCCGTCGCGGCCGCGGTCGCCCTCGGCGGTACGGCGGCGGGGACGGTGTTCGTGCGGGCCCACCCCGGGGCACGGGCCGTATCGTCGGCCGTGACACCGTCGGCGTCGGTGCCGGCGAGCGGGGAGGCGGGGGTGGATGCCGTGACACGGCCGACGGTGGACCGTGCGGCGCTGCTGGCCGAGGCCATGGCGGCCGTGCCGGTCGAGGACGGGGCCGAGGTGTCGGTGGCGGTCCTGGACCCGGAGTCCGGGGAGAGCGCCGTGTACGGCGACGGCGCCTTCGACACCGCGAGCGTCGTCAAGGTGGACATCCTGGCGGCGCTGCTGCTCCAGGCGCAGGACGCGGACCGGGACCTGACGGCGGCGGAGCGGTCGTACGCCGCCGCGATGATCGAGCGCAGCGACAACGACTCCGCGTCGGCGCTGTGGCGGGCGATCGGCGGGGCGGAGGGGCTGGACGCCGCCAATGCGCGGTTCGGTCTGACCGGCACCGAGGGCGGTGACGGGATGCTGTGGGGGCTGACCCGGACCACGGCGGCCGACCGGCTCGTCCTGCTGCGCCAGGTGTTCACGGCGGACTCGGAGCTCGACGCGGCGTCGCGGTCGTACCTGGCGCGGCTGATGGGGCGGATCGCGGAAGGTCAGCGGTGGGGGGTGTCGGCGGCCGCGGACGGGCCGGCGTGGGCCCTGAAGAACGGCTGGCTGCCGCGGAGCGCGACCGGCCGGTGGGACGTCAACAGCGTCGGCCGGGTGACCGTCGACGGCCGCGTCCGCCTGGTGGCCGTGCTGTCGGACGGCAACACGACCATGGAGAAGGGCGTCTCGCTGGTCGAGGCGGCGGCGTGCGCGGCCGTGTCGGTGTTCACCGGCCGGCCGCCGGCCTCCGCCACCGCGTCCGGCACCCCCTAGTAGTGCTTGGTCATGTGGGTGTCGGGGGCGGTATGTCGCGGTGGCAGGTGGGGCA